>NZ_JBFBBS010000035.1:0-65139 GCF_040682835.1 Streptomyces sp. NPDC051104
TCCAAGCCCAACTCCTCGAACTCCTGAACGTCGACCCGACCAGACCTCGGTACCTCGACCCATCCATCCTCACCTGCGAAGAACGGGCCTAGTGCCGCTCAACCTTGGGGCGGGACTGGGTCAGCGCTGCGCCCGCCAGGACGATCAGCGCACCGACCGGCGTCGACCAGGTCAGTGGCTCGCCCAGGACCGCCACGCCGGCCGCGATGGCGACGACCGGGACGAAGTAGGTGACCATCTGCGCCGTGGTCGGGCCGACCTCGGCGACCACGCCGTACTGGAGCAGCATCGCCACACCCGTGCCGAGCGCGCCCAGCGCGGCGATGGCCAGCAGGGGCAGGACCGCGACGTGTGTGGGCAGGGTGGTGAAGACCGGCGTGACGACGGCCAGTTGCAGTGTGGCCAGCAGCAACTGGCCGCGCGTCAGCGACAGGTGGGAGTGGGTGGAACCGGCCAGGGTGCGGCGTACGTAGATCCAGCCCACCGGGTAGCTCAGCGAGGCGAGCAGGGCCAGCGCCGTGCCCGTCAGGTCCAGGCCGTGGAATCCCTGCCAGGCGCCGAGAACCGTCAGCACCCCGAGGAAGCCGATGCCGAGCCCTGCCACCCGGCGCCGCGTCGGCCGGTCCTCGGAGAGCGCCACCACGGACAGGACCATGCCCCACAGCGGCGAGGTCGCGTTGCAGATCCCGGCGAGCGTCGACGGGATCGTCAGCTCGGCGTAGGCGAAGAGGGAGAACGGCAGCGCGTTGAGGAGGAACCCCGCGACCGCCAGATGTCCCCAGGTGTGGGGGGAGCGCGGCAGGCGCTCGCGCTTGACCACCATGGCGACGGCGAGCACCGCCGTGCCGAAGAGAATCCCCAGATCAGCGAGAGGACGCCGAAGCGGATCCGCCAGTCGAGGGCGGCCCGGCGGCGAGGGGCGGTGGTCGGGGCGGTGACGGTTCGCGGAGTGGAGACGGTGCTCATGGCCCCACGATGACGCAGGATGATCTCGTAGCACAATCGAGAATTCGCACCCGGTATCTCGTAGTATCGCTTACATGTTGAACCTCGAGCGTCTACGCACCCTCGACGCCCTCGCCCGGCACGGCTCGGTCAGCGGCGCCGCCGAGGGACTGCATGTGACCACCTCGGCCGTCTCCCAGCAGATGGCCAAGCTGGAGCGCGAGGTGGGGCAGCAGCTCCTGGCCAGGAACGGGCGCGGGGTGCGGCTCACGGACGCGGGCCGGCTGCTCGCCGAGCACGCGGCGCGGATCCTGTCGCAGGTCGAACTCGCCCAGGCCGACCTGGAGGCACAGCGCGGGCAGGTGGCGGGCGAACTGCGCCTGTCGGCCTTCCCCACGGCCGCCCGCGGACTGTTCCCCACCGCGCTGGCCGCGCTGCGCGCCGACCATCGCGCGCTGCGGCTGCGCTCGAGCGAGCTGGAACCCGAGGACGGGGTGGCCGGCGTGGTGCGCGGTGACCTGGACCTCGCGGTCGTCCTCGACTGGTACAACAAGCCGATGCCGCTGCCGGACGGCCTGGTGAAGGCGGCGATCCTGGACGATCCGGCGGATGTGGCGATGCCGGCCGGGCACCGGCTCGCCGACCGGGCGGAGGTCGGCCTCGAGGAGTTCGCCGAGGACGAGTGGATCACGTGGGGTGACGGCGAGTTCTGCCATGAGTGGCTCATGTTCACCCTGCGCTCCAAGGGCATCGAGCCGTGCGTCGGCCACCGCGCCGGGGAGACGCACACCCAGCTCGGGCTGGTCGCCGCCGGGCTCGGGGTGTGCATCGCCCCGCGCCTCGGGCGCGACCCGGTGCCGGCGGGAGTGGTGACCGTGCCCGTGCGGCAGCAGGTGCGACGGCACGTCTACGTGGTGTGGCGGGCGGACGCCGACCGCCGCCCCTCGATCCGGGCGGCGGTGGAGGCGTTGCGCGCGGCAGGCGAGGCCGTGACGGCCCGGGTGAGCGGGTAGGCGAGCCTACCCGCCCAGCTTGCGGAAGTCCCAGGAGACGATCTTCGTCGGGGTCAGCCGGATCCAGGCGTGGCGGCCGTCGTGCGGCATCTCCTCCAGGCCGAAGTTCTTGCGGGCGAACAGCATCTCCGGCACGTCGAGTTCCGCGCACAGCTCCCCGGTGCGCGGTATCTCGCCGACGAACTCCGCCGTGCCGGACAGCTCGGCGCCCCGCAGCTGGTCGTACTCCTCACCCGTGTCCACCACGACGGCGATCCGTCGATCGCGGCGCAGGTCCGCCCACCGCTTGCTGCGCACGACCGAGTACAGCCACAGCGAGGTGCCGTCCCAGACGTACCACAGGGCGCTGACGTGTGGAGCGCCGTCGGCGGACACGGTCGCCACGCGGCAGGTGCGCTGGCCGGCGAGGAACTCGTCCAGCTCACCCGGTGTCATCATTATTTTCCGGCCCCGGCGCTGGGTGGTGACGGTCATGCGGCCCCCTCTTCTTCTCCCACGTCGTGTCAGAGCGAGCCTCTGACATCACGTCAGAAAAGAATGGGGCGTCTTCCGTCCGTACGCAATGGTCGTCAGCCTCGCCGCCTCGGACCGTCGACGACATGGGGAGCCATGCCGTCGTGCGAACACCTCAGGGAACTTCTGGACCTTCCGGCCACGGTGCTGCTCACCGTCGAGTGCCGGCAGGGTGTCCCGGGCCCGGACGGCGCGCTGCCGGAACCGGCCCGCGAGGCGCGCTCCTCCGGGGCGCTCGCCAACGTCGCCCGTCTGGTCGCCGCCGCCCACGAGGGCGGGGTACAGGTGATCCACGCGATCGCCGAACGCCGCCCGGACGGCCGCGGGGCCAGCCGCAACGCCCGCCTCTTCCGCGCGGCCGAACGGCTCCCCGTCCAGCAGCTGACCGGCACCACGGCGGTACGGGTCGCGGCGCCCATCGAGGTGCGGGAAGAGGACCTCGTCGTCCGCCGGCTGCACGGACTGTCGCCCTCACGGGCATCGAGGTCGACGCACTGCTGCGCAACCTGGGCTGCCCCACCCTGATCGTCACCGGTGTCTCGGCCGACGTGGCGATCCCCAACACGGTGTTCGACGCCGTCAACCGCGGCTACACCGCCGTGGTGCCCGCGGACGCCATCGCGGGGGTGCCCACCGACTACACCCCGCGATGATCCGCAACACCGTCTCCCTGGTCGCCACCATCACGACCACCGACGAGCTGCTGACCTGCCTCGCACCACCGCGCCGAGCGGTCCCCGGCGATTAGGGACGTCAGGCCAGCTTGATCTCGTCGCCGGAGACGGTGATCTTCGCGGCGGGCAGGGGCTGGGTCGCCGGGCCCTTCTTCACGCTGCCGTCGGTCGCGGAGAACTGGCTGCCGTGGCACGGGCAGTTGATCACACCGTCCGAGATGTCCTTCACCGCGCAGCCCGCGTGGGTGCACTTGGAGGAGAACGCCTTGAACGTGCCCGCCGACGGCTGGGTCACCACCACGCCCTGGTCGGCGAAGACCTTGCCGCCGCCCTCGGGGATGTCCGAGGTCTTCGCCAGGGCCGTGCCGCCGGAATCGGCAGCGGCGGAGCCGCCCCCGCCCGTGGTGGCGGTGCTCGCGGGGTTGCTGTTGTCCTGTGCACCGGACGTACTCGACGACGACTTGTCGTCCGAGCCTCCGCACGCGGTCAGCGCGACGGCGAGCCCCGTCACGCCGGCCGCCGCCACGACGGTGCGGCGGGCAGGCGCCGAGACGGGCTGAAGCGATTCGCTGGTCATGCTGACGTTCCCTTCCACGGACGTTCCGTAAATCTGTACGGAGGTACGGTCTGCGGGCGCCGACCGTTCAGACCCCGTCGAGATCCTGACCTGTCCGGGACGAGTTAGGCGTAAAACACGCCTGTCGTTCCGCTGTCAGATGGACACACGACCTCCTCCGGCCGCTCCGGCGGCGCCGGACCGCCTCCATGGGGCGGGGTTGAGCGGGTTGTCGACGAGACCGGCCAGGCGGGTGGTTTCGTCCGTGAGGCACAGTCCCAGGGCGTCCGCGGCGGCGGTCAGTGCGCTGAGCGCCGGGACCAGACCGGCGCGTTGCTGTGCGGGCAGGTGCTCCACCAGGGCGCGGATCTCGGCACGTCGGTGGCTGAGGACCCGATCGACGAGCTCCCCTCCCGCGGAGGTCAGCCCCAGGACGACCTGGCGGCGGTTGTCGGGGTTCACCCGTCGGTCGATGAGGCCGAGGGATTCGAGGCGTTCGACCATGCGCAGGGCAGTGGAGGAGTTGACGCCCAGGGTGGCGGCCATGGCGGCCAGGTTGATGGGGCCGCAGGTGTGCAGCGCTACCAGCGAGCGCAATTGCGACAGGGTGAGGGACCCCCAGCCGCGGTCACCTTCGACAGCGACCGCGCCGCGGGCGAGATCACCGCGCTGCTGCGGCCCGCGCACGACGCCGGCGACCCCGGCCGGCTGCTCGCCCGGCGCCTCTACCTCGTGCTCGACGCCCATGGCGACCTCGTCGGCGTCGTGACCCGCAGCCGGTGATCCATGCCGATCCCTCCGACCGCGCGCCCCTCGGCGACCTCGCCGTCCCGGCGGTCACCGCCCACCCCGACGAGACCCTGCGGGCTCCGGCCAATCGCATGGCCCAGCACGACGTCACCCGTCTGGTCGTCGTCACGCGGGGCGAGCGGCCCCGGGTGGAGGACATCATCAGCCTGCGCCACCTGCTCGCCGCCCGGCGCATCGACCTCCACGAGGAACATCACGCCGAACGTGTCCTGTCCCTGCGGCCCCGGCGCACCCCCGCACCGGCACCGGCCACGAGCTGATCCACTCCTCATTACTAACAATTGGTTGATCAGGTGCAACTGCTAAACCTAGTGTTAGTACCTGTGAAGGTGGATGGAGAAGCGGGTCGCGATCACACCCGCGGTCCGAGCGACACCGCCCGACTGGCGTCCGACCTTCGGCTCGCCGTGGGCCGTATCACCCGGCGACTGCGCCAGGCGCACGCCGTGGGCGACGTGACGCTCTCCGGTGTGTCGGTGCTCGCGCGGCTCGCCGCCGAAGGTCCCGACTCCCCGGGATCCCTCGCTGAACTGGAGCGCGTACGTCCACAGGCGATGGCGAGCACGCTCGCCGTCCTCGAACAGCGCGGGCTCGTCAGTCGTGCGCCTGACACGGAGGACGGGCGGCGGGCCGTCGTGGCCATCACCGACGAGGGACGTGCCGTGCTCGCGGAGCGGCGCTCCGAGTCCGTCCAGCGCCTGACGGCCGTCCTGGACGAGTTCACCGCGGAGGAACGCGCGACACTCGCATCGGCGCTGCCGCTCCTCGACCGACTCGCGGAGGAACTGTGATGGCACGCGCCCCTCGTACCCGCGACCGGAACGCGGACCCAGCGCAAGGGCGCGGCACGTCCGCGCTGCGCGCTCTGCGGTCCGCGCGCCGGGACACCCCGCCGGGACCCGGCTACAAGTGGGTCGCGCTGTCCAACACCACGCTCGGTGTGCTGATCGCGACGATGGACGCCTCCATCGTGATCATCTCGCTGCCCGCCATCTTCCGTGGGATCGGGCTCGACCCGCTGGCGCCGGGCAACATCGGCTATCTGCTCTGGATGATCCTGGGCTATCTGCTGGTGTCCGCGGTACTCGTCGTCGTCCTCGGCCGGCTCGGCGACATGTACGGACGCGTCAGGATCTACAACCTCGGCTTCCTCGTCTTCGCCTGCGCGTCCATCGCGCTGTCCCTCGATCCGTTCCGGGCCGGGGCCGGCGCCCTGTGGCTGATCCTGTGGCGCATCGTGCAGGCGTTCGGCGGTTCCATGCTCACCGCGAACTCGGCCGCCATCCTCACCGACGCCTTTCCCGCCCGGCAGCGCGGAACGGCCCTCGGGATCAACCAGATCACCGCGCTCGCCGGCCAGTTCCTCGGGCTCCTCGCCGGCGGCCTGCTCGCCGCCGTCGACTGGCGTGCGGTGTTCTGGGTGAGTGTGCCGGTGAGCGTGGCCGGCACGGTGTGGTCGTACCTGAGCCTGCGCGAGACCGCGACGGGTCGCCGCGGGCGCATCGACTGGATGGGAAACATCACTTTCGCGGGGGGCGCCGGGATCCTGCTCGCCGGCATCACGTACGGCATCCAGCCCTACGGCTCCAGCGCCACCGGCTGGGGCAACCCGTGGGTGCTGGCCGGGCTGATCGGCGGCGGCGTCCTGCTGCTGCTCTTCTGCTACGTCGAGACGCGGGTCGCCGAGCCCATGTTCCAGCTGGCGCTGTTCAAGGTCCGGGCGTTCGCCGCGGGCAACCTGGCCGCACTGTTGACCGCGATCGCGCGCGGTGGGCTGCAGTTCATGCTCATCATCTGGTTGCAGGGCATATGGCTGCCTGTGCACGGCTACGCGTTCGAGGACACCCCGCTGTGGGCGGGCATCTTCATGCTGCCGCTGACGCTGGGCTTCCTGATCGCGGGCCCCGTATCCGGTTATCTGTCGGACAAGTTCGGCGCCCGCGTGTTCTCCACGGTCGGCCTGGTCGTCGTCGCGGGCTCCTTCCTCGGACTGCTCACCGTGCCGGTCGACTTCGACTACGGGCTGTTCGCGGCACTGCTGCTGCTCAACGGACTGGGCCAGGGCATGTTCTCCTCGCCGAACACGTCCTCGATCATGGGCAGCGTGCCGCCGGAGTACCGGGGCGTCGCCTCGGGCATGCGCTCCACCTTCCAGAACTCGGGGACCGCCCTGTCCATCGGCGTGTTCTTCTCCCTGATGATCTCCGGTCTGGCCTCATCGCTGCCCGCAACGCTCAGGAGCGGACTGACGGCACACGGCGTGCCCACCGACGCGGCAGCGCACGCGGCATCGCTGCAACCGGTGAGCACGCTGTTCGCCACTTTCCTCGGCAACAACCCCGTCGAGCACCTGCTCTCCTCCGGTGGCACCCTCGCCCACCTATCGGCGGCCCAGCGCGCCACCCTGACCGGCCACACGTTCTTCCCGCAGCTGGTCTCCGGGCCGTTCCACCACGGTCTGACCATCGTCTTCAGCGTCGCGGCGGGCATGGCCCTGGTCTCCGCACTCGCCTCGGCGATGCGCGGCGGCCCTCGTTCCGCGTACGACAACCCTCCCCAGGGCCGGCCGGCCGCCACGGCCGAACCCCGGGAGGCAGCACAGCGTCGGCGCGACGCGTCCTCGTAACGGACTTTGATCAACAGTCCATTGGACCCGATAGCCTGGGAAAATGCTTACAGAACTGACAGTGACCCGCTACATCACGCCTCTGCGTGAGGGCGGTTCGCTGCCGGGGCTCGTCGAGGCCGATGATCTCGGAACCTACGTCATGAAGTTCACCGGCGCCGGGCAGGGCCGCAAGACGCTCGTCGCCGAGGTCGTCTGTGGCGAACTCGCCCGCCGGCTCGGCCTGCGCGTACCCGGTCTGGTGACCCTCGGCCTCGACCCGGTGCTGGGTCTCGGCGAGCCCGACCAGGAGGTGCAGGAGCTGCTCAAGGCGAGCGGCGGACTCAATCTCGGCATGGACTTCCTCAGCGGCGCGATCGGCTTCGACCCGCTCGCGTTCGGGGTCGAGCCGAAGGAGGCCGGGAGGATCGTCTGGTTCGACGCGCTGGTGGGCAACGTAGACCGCTCCTGGCGCAACCCCAACCTGCTGATGTGGCAGGGCGACCTGTGGCTCATCGACCACGGCGCGACCATGATCTGGCACCACAACTGGCCCGGCGCCGAGACCTCCGCCGCGCGCCCCTACGACGCCTCCGAGCACGCCCTCGCCCCCTTCGCGCCGGACGTCGCGGGTGCCGCCGCCGACCTCGCGGCCCTCGTCACCGAGGAACTGCTGGCCGAGGTGACCGCCCGCATCCCGGACGAGTGGCTGACCGGCGAGCCCGGTTTCGACACCCCGGAGGAGCTGCGCCGGGCCTACGCACGGCCGCTGCTCGCCCGCGCCGCCGTCGTCCACGAACGCATCCAGGGCCTTCAGACCCGTCGGGGGGACAAGTGAGCGAGCGGGACGTCTTCGAGTACGCGCTGCTGCGGGTCGTACCGCGGATCGAGCGCGGCGAGTGCATCAACGCGGGCGTGCTGGTCTACTGCCGCGCCAAGTCGTTCGTCGCCGCCCGTACGCACCTCGACGAGCGCAAACTGCTGGCCCTCGACCCGGACGCGGACGTGGCGGGCGTGCGGGCAGCGCTCAGTGCCGTCGAGGGCGTGTGCGCGGGCGGCGCCGCGGCCGGGCAGGCGGCGCGCGACGACGCCGGGCGGCGCTTCCGCTGGCTGATCGCGCCCCGCTCCACGGTCGTGCAGCCCGGGCCCGTGCACACCGGGCTGACCGCCGACCCGGCGGCCGAGGCGGAGCGGTTGCTGGGCCTCCTGGTGAGGTAATGGATCACACGCGCCGGGTGAGCCGTTGACACCGGGTGCCAGGGCTTCTAGCGTCACGTCTGCTGAAGGTACTAAGCGGTCGCTCACCGAGGGGCGTACCGTGAGCCGCAGACGCTTTTCAGTAGACGTTCCGAAGGTGTTCCAGGCTTTCCAAGGGCGAGGAGAACCATCAATGTCCACCACCGATCAGCGGGTCGCCGTCGTCACCGGCGCCGCGCGCGGCATCGGCGCCGCCACCGCCGTACGACTGGCCGCCGAGGGCCGTGCCGTCGCGGTGATCGACCTCGACGAGGCCGCGTGCAAGGACACCGTCGAGCAGATCACCGCCGCCGGTGGCAAGGCCATCGCCGTCGGCTGCGACGTCTCGGACGAGTCCCAGGTCGAGGCGGCCGTCGCGCGGATCGCCGAGGAGCTGGGCGCGCCGACGATCCTCGTCAA
This sequence comes from Streptomyces sp. NPDC051104, assembly GCF_040682835.1. Taxonomy (NCBI): domain Bacteria; kingdom Bacillati; phylum Actinomycetota; class Actinomycetes; order Kitasatosporales; family Streptomycetaceae; genus Streptomyces; species Streptomyces sp. NPDC051104. The sequence goes on from NZ_JBFBBS010000035.1 coordinate 8,773, forward strand.
CAACGCGGGCGTGCTGCGCGACAACCTGCTGTTCAAGATGAGCGTCTCCGACTGGGACACCGTCATGAACGTCCACCTGCGCGGCGCCTTCCTGATGTCCCGGGCCTGCCAGAAGCACATGGTCGACGCCGGTTTCGGCCGGATCGTCAACCTCTCCTCGTCCTCCGCGCTCGGCAACCGCGGCCAGGTGAACTACTCCGCCGCCAAGGCCGGTCTGCAGGGCTTCACCAAGACCCTGGCCAAGGAGCTCGGCAAGTTCGGCATCACCGCCAACGCCGTCGCTCCGGGCTTCATCGCCACCGAGATGACGAAGGCCACCGCCGACCGCGTCGGCATGGGCTTCGAGGACTTCAAGGCGGCGGCCGCCACCCAGATCCCGGTGCAGCGCGTCGGCGAGCCCGAGGACATCGCGAACGCGATCGCCTTCTTCACGGGCGAGGCAGCCGGATTCGTCTCCGGCCAGGTGCTGTACGTCGCCGGCGGACCGCTCGACTAGGGCCGGGAGACACGCACACATGACTGAACTGCCCGCACTCTCCGGCAAGGTCGCCCTCATCACGGGCGGCAGCCGCGGCATCGGCTACGGCATCGCCGAGGCGTTCGTCGCCCGCGGCGACCGCGTCTGCATCACCGGACGCACCGAGGAGGCCCTGAAGGAGGCCGCCGAGAAGCTCGGCGCCGACCGCGTGATCGCCGTCGCCGGCAAGGCGCACGACGAGGACCACCAGGCCATCGCCGTGGAACGCACCATGGAGGCCTTCGGCCGGGTCGACTTCCTGGTCAACAACGCCGGGACCAACCCCGTGTTCGGCCCCATCGCCGACCTCGACCTGAACGTGGCCCGCAAGGTGTTCGAGACCAACGTCGTCTCGGCGCTCGGCTTCGCCCAGAAGACCTGGCACGCCTGGCAGAAGGACAACGGCGGCGCCATCGTCAACATCGCCTCCGTGGCGGGCCTGAACGCCTCGCCGTTCATCGGCGCGTACGGCATCAGCAAGGCCGCGATGATCAACCTGACCCTGCAGCTCGCGCACGAGTTCGCACCCAAGGTGCGGGTCAACACCATCGCGCCGGCCGTGGTGAAGACCAAGTTCGCGCAGGCCCTGTACGAGGGCCGCGAGGAGGAGGCCGCCGCGTCCTACCCGCTGGGCCGGCTCGGCGTGCCGTCCGACATCGGCGGCGCCGCCGCGTTCCTGACCTCGGACCAGTCCGACTGGATCACCGGCCAGACGCTCGTCCTCGACGGCGGTCACTATCTGAACGCCGCGATCTGACGGGACGGGCCCTCGACATGGGCCGGCGACACGGGCGCCCCTTGACACAAGGGGCGCCCGTGTCGATGTACAGAGGACACTCGGAGTGATGACAACGTCGTCATAAAACGCCCTGGTCACAGCCGTCGCCGAACCGGTCCGGTCGGCGGGGTGCTGCGGTATGGTCTGCCGCCGACCCCTGGTACGGCAGATCGAGGAGTGTGCGCGTGTTCAACCGGAACCGTCTGCGTCGGCTGGCGGCGATCACGTCCCTGTCCCTGGTGGCCGGCTGCGGTGCGCTCTCCTCGCAGTCCTCCGACGACAAGGGGCCGATCGTCGTGGGCACCACCAGCGCGCCGAGCACCCTCGATCCCGCCGCGTCCTGGGACAGCTCCTGGGAACTGTTCCGCAACGTCTACCAGACCCTGCTGAACTACCCCGACGGCGCGGTCCTGCCGGGACCCGACGCCGCCGAGAGCTGCGGGTTCACCGACCGGACGAACCTCGTCTACCGCTGCGTCCTGCGCAAGGGGCTGACGTTCTCCAACGGGGACAAGCTCGACGCCCGGTCCGTGAAGTACTCGATCGACCGGATCAAGCGGATCAATGTGTCCGGGGGCCCGGCGGGCCTGCTCGGCAGCCTCCAGCGGGTCGAGGTGCGAGGCGACCGCGAGGTCGTCTTCCACCTCAACGAACCGGACGCCACCTTCCCGTTCGTCCTGGCGACCCCGGCCATGTCGATCGTCGATCCGGCCGACTACCCCGCCACGCGGGTGCGCGACGACGGCGGGATCACCGGGTCGGGGCCGTACACGCTGCGGTCCTACGAGGAGGGCAAGGAGGCCCGGCTCGTCCGCAACGGCCGCTACGAGGGCTACGCCGACCGCAAGAACGACGCCGTCACCATCCGGTACTTCCAGGACTCGGCCGGCATGGTCGACGCCCTCAAGAACCACAAGATCGACATCACCTACCGCGGTCTCGCCTCCCCCGACATCGTGGCCCTCCAGCGCCACGAGTCCTCGGGCGGCATCCAGCTCGTCGAGAACCCCGGCATCGAGATCAGCTACCTGGTGTTCAACCCGAAGGACCCGTGGGCCGGCAAGCTCGCCGTCCGCAAGGCCGTCGCCCAGGTGGTGGACCGGGCCGCGATCGCCCACAACGTCTACAAGGACACCGTCGAACCCCTCTACTCCATGGTCCCGGCGGGCCTGACCGGGCACACCACGCCCTTCTTCGACGACTACGGGGACCCCAGCACCTCCAAGGCCCGCAAGATCCTCACCGCGGCGGGCATCACCCAGCGGGTCCCGCTGACTCTGTGGTACACCACCGACCGGTACGGCTCCGAGACGGGGCCGGAGTTCCAGGCGCTCAAGCAGCAGCTCGAGAATTCCGGCCTGTTCCAGGTCACCCTCGAGAGCCGCCCCTGGAAGACGTACGTGGACGGCTACCAGAAGGGCGAGTACCCGGTGTTCGGCCGGGGGTGGTTCCCCGACTTCCCGGACCCCGACAACTACATCGCGCCGTTCGTCGGCGAGCAGAACGCGCTGGGCACGCCCTATCCGTCGCCGGAGATCAGCAAGGTGCTGCTGCCGCAGTCGCGGCGCGAGAGCGACTGTGCCAACGTGGTCAAGGAGTTCGAGCAGGCCCAGCAGATCCTGGTGGACGACGCCCGGCTGCTGCCGCTGTGGCAGGGCAAGCAGTTCCTGGCGGCGAGCGAGGACATCTCCGGCGGGGAGCGGGCGCTGGACCCGTCGACGATCATGATGATGTGGGAGCTGTCCCTGAAGACCAGCTGGTAGCGCGCCCCCGGGTGGGGGCCGCAAGCCGGTCGTCAGTGGTCGCCTGTAGGTTCCGTACCTGGAAGTGACCGCACATCGGAGGAAGTTGACGTGACCGACATCGCCATGCTGCCGGAGTCCTGGCGGGGCGTTCTGGGCGACGAACTGCAGCAGCCCTACTTCAAGGAGCTCGTGGAGTTCGTCGAGGACGAGCGTGCCAAGGGTCCCGTCTACCCTCCGCGCGAGGAGGTCTTCGCCGCGCTCGACGCCACGCCGTACGAGAAGGTGAAGGTGCTCGTCCTCGGCCAGGACCCGTACCACGGCGAGGGCCAGGGTCACGGCCTGTGCTTCTCCGTCCGGCCCGGGGTGAAGATCCCGCCCTCGCTGCGCAACATCTACAAGGAGATGCACGAGGAGCTGGGCACCCCGATTCCGGACAACGGCTATCTGATGCCATGGGCCCAGCAGGGCGTGCTGCTGCTGAACGCGGTGCTGACGGTGCGCGGCGGTGAGGCGAACTCGCACAAGGGCAGGGGCTGGGAGAAGTTCACCGACGCGGTGATCCGTGCCGTGGCCGGACGGCCGGACCCGGCGGTGTTCGTGCTGTGGGGCAACTACGCGCAGAAGAAGCTGCCGCTGATCGACGAGACGCGGCACGCGGTGGTCAAGGGCGCGCACCCCTCGCCGCTGTCGGCGAAGAAGTTCTTCGGCTCCCGGCCGTTCACGCAGATCAACGAGGCGGTGGCCCGGCAGGGACACGAGCCGATCGACTGGACGATCCGGAACCTGGGCTGACACCCGGGGAGGCGAGGCCGGACGGCCGCGCGGACGCGGAGGGCACGGCGGAGGTCCTCCTCGTGCGGCCGGTCGCCTTCGTCGGCCGGCCCTGTCGTCACCGGCTTGGCCCAGTGCCGTACGGAGCCGCCTGAGCCTCATTGTCCGTGGTGGCGGTTAGCGTCGTGATGACGGTGACGAGCATGGAGGGCGCGGTGGCGAAGCGACAGGAACAGGCGGCGCCGGACGCTGTCATGACCCGCATCGGACAGCTCGTCATGCTGCACCACGCCGGGGACCGCGAAGAGGCACGGGACCGCTTCCTGGGGCTGTGGGCGGAGATCGGCGAGGACGGCGACCCGCTGCACCGCTGCACTCTGGCGCACTACATGGCGGACACCCAGGACGATCCGGCCGACGAGCTCGCCTGGGACCTCAGAGCGCTGTCCGCCGCCGAGGAGCTCACCGACGAGCGCCTCGCCGACCACGAGGGCGCTCTCGCGGCACACGCGTTGTACCCCTCGCTCCAGCTGAACCTGGCCGCCGACTACGTCAGGCTCGGCCGCCGCGAGGCCGCCCGCGCCCATCTGCGCCTGGCCCGGGCCGCGGTCGGCGCGCTCGGCGACGACGGCTACGGCGAGGGCATCAGAGCGGCGATCGGCCGCCTGGAGCGACGGCTCGCGGCGGAGGAGGCGGAGGAACCGCCGTCCGGCAGACCCGGAACCGGTCCCAGGGACGGCCCGGGAGACGGGACTCCGGGGCCGCCGCGACAGCGGCCGTAGGCCTTGTCGTCACATTCCCGTCGTCCGCTCGGTCGGCGGGCCGCGCGGCGGCGACGGGGTGCCCCCGCCCGAGCCCGTCCGAGCGTGGGGGAGTCGGCGACCGACGACAACGCGGCTGGGTCCCCCCACGCCTTCGAGGCAGTGGGGGAGTGCGTGCCAGGCGTCGCGCGGCAGGCGGGAATTCGACGACAGGGCCCAGGGCTCAACGCCCGTAGGTGTCCCGGCAGATGGTCGCCTCGGGGCTGTCCGGCTTCCATCCCCCGTACCTGCGGCCGAGCGCGCACACGCCCGTGTCCTTGGGGAACGCGTCGGAGACGGCCGGCGGTACCTCGACGTGGGGAGCCGGGCGGGTCTGCTTCGGGGGCGGGGCCCCCGCGGTGCGGTGCGGCTCGGCCGGCGCCGGACGGGCCGCGCGGTCCGGGACGGCCGGGGGCGGCGACGGGCGGGGGGAGGGGCCGACCATCTCCAGCGCCTCCCGCGCCGGCGCCTGGACGACGCGTGGTTCCCCGCTGCCGTCGGGGCGCGGCGATGAGGGACGCGAGGACGCGGGCGGCGGGCCGGGATTCGGCGGTCGCTGGACGGTCACACAGCCGGCGAGGGCCGAGACGGCCACGGAGACCAGGAGCGTTGCGGTCGTCGTCGTTCGGTGCACGCGCGCAACTCTGCTGTGTCGGCGCCGCTTTGGGGAGCGGACGGGCGCAGGATGCCCCGCACGGGTGATCCGAGGCCCCGTACGGAGTGCCCCGCGCCCGCCCGGGGTGACGTCAGTCGCCGGTTGCGCCGTCGATCCGCTCGCGGATCAGGTCGGCGTGGCCGTTGTGGCGGGCGTACTCCTCGATCATGTGCGTGTAGATCCAGCGCAGGCTGAAGCGTTCCTCGGTGAACCTGCTGGTGCCCCGCGAGAGGTCGTCCAGGCCGAAGCCGGCCGCGTTGCGCCGGGCGATCTCGACCTCGGCCTGCCAGGTGGTGTACGCCTCCTGCCAGGTGTCGGTCTCGGTGAGGTGGAACTCGCCGTCCCTGTCCTCGTCGCTGAAGTAGATCGGCCCCGGATCGTCGCCCATCAGGACCTTGCGGAACCAGCCCCGCTCCACCTCCGCCATGTGCCGTACGAGCCCCATCAGAGAGAGCTCGGACGGTTCCACCGAGGCGGTCCTGAGCTGGGCGTCGGTCAGGCCTTCGCACTTCCATGCGAGCGTGTGGCGGTGGTAGTCGAGCCAGCCTTCCAGCATGGTGCGTTCGTCGGCGTTCAGGGCGGGTTCACGGCGCTCGGCAGTCATGCCCCCCATCCTGACCCGGCCCGAGCGCCCCCCACCATCCCATTTCCGCGGGGCGGGCCGGTCAGCCGCCGAGCATCCCGTCGAGCAGTTCCCGCAGCCCGGCGCGGACCTCGTCCAGGGTGGGCACCTCGGCGGTGAAGGTCCCGGCCACGCACGAGAACATCAGCCCGTCCAGCCAGGCCACCAGCGACAGCATGTGCCGGGCCGGGTCGGCCGAGCCCAGAGCCGTCAGCAGAGCGGCGAGCTGGTCGCGGAAGCGGGCCCCGGCCGCGTCGAAGTACCGCCGCAACTCGGGCCGCCGGGTGGCCTCCAGGGCCAGTTCGTACCGGGCGAGCGTGAGATCCCGGTTGCGGATCAGGGAACGGTGGGCCGCCAGGGCCAGGCCGTCCACCAGCGCGCCGAGTTCGTCCTCGGGGTCGGGCATCTCCTCCGGGGCGAGCACCCGGGCCTCCCGCTCCGCAAGGCGGCGCACCGCGAGTTCCAGAAGCGCCAGCCGGGTCCGGGCGACGTTCGAGGTCGAGCCCTGGGGCAGCTGCGCCGCCTCGTCGACGGCGCGGTGGGTCAGTCCCCGCATCCCGCGCTCGGCGAGCAGGGCGAGCGCGGTGTCGGCGACGAGGTCGGCGCGAGGGGCGCCCGTGGTGCGTGCGGACATGAAGGTCAACCTATCCGTCGCACTACTCCTGTAGTACGCTCGACACGCCCGGGAACTACGCCTGTAGTGCCCCAGACGGAGCATCGTGGGACGTGAGGAGCAGCCATGGCACAGCAGTCGCGTGCGATCGTGATCGGCGGCGGCATCGGTGGCCTCACCGCGGCCGCGGCCCTGCACCTGCGCGGGCTCCGGGTCACCGTGCTGGAGCGCGCTCCTTCCCTGGAGCCGGTCGGCGCGGCCATCTCCCTCGCCCCGAACGCCCTGCGCGCCCTGGACGTCGTCGGCATCGGCGACGCGCTCCGCGGCCTGGCCGCCTGGCAGGGGGACGGCGGGCTGCGCACCCCCGGCGGACGCTGGCTCACCCGGACCGGCGCCGCTGCCGCGGCCGAGCGCTTCGGCGGTCCGCTCGTCCTGCTGCCCCGGGCCACCCTCATCGACAGCCTGGCCGCCCTGCTGCCGCCGGACGCCATCCGCACGGCCGCCGCCGCTCGCCCCGCCGACCCCGGTGACACCGACCGCCCGGCCCGGGTCACCACCTCCGACGGAGACCTGGAGGCAGAACTGGTCGTGGCCGCCGACGGCATCCACTCCGGCGTACGCCGGGCGCTGTTCCCGCACCACCCGGGGCCCGTCTACTCCGGATTCACCACCTGGCGCGTCATGATCCCCGTGCCCGGACCCGCGTTCGCCTCCCACGAGACGTGGGGCCGAGGCCGCATCTGGGGCACCCATCCGCTCAAGGACGGCCGGGTCTACGCCTACGCGGCGGCCGTCGTGCCCGCCGGGCGACGCGCGCCCGACGACGAGACGGCCGAACTCCTGCGGAGGTTCGGCGACTGGCACGACCCGATCCCCGCCGTCCTCGCCGCAGCCCGCCCCGAGGACGTGCTGCGCCACGACGTCCACCACCTCGCCGAGCCGCTGCCCGCCCACCACCGCGGCAGGGTCGCCCTCCTCGGCGACGCCGCGCACGCCATGCCACCGACGCTGGGTCAGGGCGGCAACCAGGCCATCGAGGACGCGATCGTGCTCGCCCACCACCGCGACGACCTCGCCGCGTACACGGCCGCCCGGCTGCCCCGGACGACCGCCCTCACCCACCAGGCCGTCCGGACCGCCCGCCTGAACATGATGAGCAACCGCGCCGGCATCGCCGTACGCGACGCCGCGATCGCCGCACTGTCGAAGGCGTCACCCGCGCTGCTCCTGCGCGGCTTCGAAGGCATCGCCGACTGGCGGCCGCCGCAGCCGCCGTATGCTTCGGACCAGGCATCCGTCGGCAATTCCTAGGAGCACCCCGTGAAGGTCGGCTGCATCGGACTCGGCGACATCGCGCAGAAGGCCTATCTGCCGGTGCTCGCCCTGCAGCCCGGGGTCGACCTGCACCTCCAGACGCGCACCCCCGGCACCCTCCACCGCGTCGGCGACAGCCTCCACCTCCCGCACGGGCAGAGGCATGCCGATCTCGACGCGCTTCTCGCACAGGACCTCGACGCGGCGTTCGTGCACACGCCCACCACCACCCACCCCGAGATCGTCACCCGGCTCCTCAAGGCGGGGATACCGACGTACGTCGACAAGCCGCTGGCCTACGAACTCGCCGACTCCGAGCGGCTGATACGGCTCGCGGAGGAGCGGAACGTCAGCCTCGCGGTCGGCTTCAACCGGCGTTACGCACCCGGATACGTGCAGTGCGCCGACCACCCGCGTGACCTCGTCCTGATGCAGAAGAACCGCGTCGGACTGCCCGAGGAGCCGCGCACGATGATCCTCGACGACTTCATCCACGTCGTCGACACACTGCGGTTCCTGGTCCCCGGCACGGTCGACGACGTGACCGTGCGGGGCCGTGTCGAGGGCGGGCTGCTGCACCACGTGGTGCTCCAGCTGTCCGGTGACGGATTCACCGCGCTCGGCGTGATGAACCGGCTGAGCGGTTCCGCCGAGGAGATCCTGGAGGTCTCCGGGCAGGACTCCAAGCGGCAGGTGCTCAACCTCGCCGAGATCGTCGACCACAAGGGCCAGCCGACCGTGCGCCGGCGCGGCGACTGGGTGCCGGTGGCCCGGCAGCGCGGCATCGAGCAGGCCGCGCTGGCCTTCCTCGACGCCGTCCGCGCCGGCAAGGTGCTCAGCGCCAGGGACGCACTGGCGACACACGAGTTGTGCGAGCGGGTCGTGACCGCGGTGCGGGAGCGCGCCGTCGCGCTCTGAGCGCACGGAGCCCCTCGGCCGCACCCAGCCCGGCGATCACCAGCAGGGCGCCGTGTACCGGCCAGTCGCCGAAGCGGACGTACGGGGTGACGCCGTGGGCGGTCGGCACCTCGTAGACCGCCGACGTGCTCCGGTCGGTGCCGAGCCAGGAGCCGATCCGCTCGCCGCTCGGACCGTAGACGGCGGAAATCCCGGTCAGCGTGGCGTGCACCATCGGGCGACCGGTCTCGGCGGCGCGCAGCGCGGCCAGCGAAGCGTGCTGCTCCGGCGCCCAGCTGTGCTGGAACGTCGATGTCGACGACTGGGCGAGCAGCACGTCGGCGCCGTCCTCGGCGAGATGGCGGCTCATGTCCGGGAACGCGGACTCGAAGCAGACCATCGGGCCGACGCGCAGCCCGTTCCCCACGGTCATCACCACCTGCTCGGTGCCGCGCCTGCGGTCCTCACCGGCCGCCCTGCCGACCGAGGTGGCCCAGCCGAGAACCGACCGTGCCGGTATGTACTCGCCGAACGGGACGAGCCGCATCTTGTCGTAGCGGTCGCCGGTCGGGCCGTCGGGGCCGATGAGCACGGAACTCTTGTAGATGCCGGGGTGGTCGGAGCGGCGGGCGTCGACGTTGACGAGGACGTCGGCCTTCACCTGCCGGGACAGCGCCGCGACCCGGCGGGCCAGGTCGGGCCGCTGCCCGAGGTCGAAGCCGACGCTGCTCTCGCCCCAGACGACCAGGTCCACATCCTGCCCGGCGAGTTCGCGGGTCAGCCGCTCCTGAAGGTCGAAGCGTTTCATGCCGCTCTCGGTGCCGCCCACGATCCCGGGTTGCACGACCGCGATCCGCACCCGTCCGTCGGCATCGGGCCGCGGCGACCAGGCCCAGGCCGCCGAGGTCACGGCGGCAGTCGCGACGAGCCCCGCCAGGGCCGGCACGCGCGACGCGCGCACGGATACCAGCAGCGCCAGGGCTACGTTGACGGCCACGACCAGGAAGCTCAGCAGCCACACCCCGCCGACCGAGGCGAGCCGCAGTGCGGGCTCCACCTGCCACTGGCTCGACCCGAGCAGCCCCCAGGGGCCGCCGAGCCCCTGCCAGGAGCGGACGAGCTCCACCATGAGCCAGCCCGACGGCAGGACGACCAGGGCGGCGCAGACCCGCCCCGGGGAGGGCAGCCCGGCCAGGAACCGCCGCACCAGCCAGCCCCAGGGCGCCCACAGCGCTCCGAGCAGTGCCGCGATGACGAACGTGAACACGTTCAGGTTCGGCAGCAGCCAGTGGTGCACGGCCGTCATGAAGCCGAAGCCGCCGAGCCAGCCGTCGTACGCGGCCCGCTTGCCGGTCGGGGCCGTGCGCACGAGCAGGATCCACGGGACCAGGCAGACGTACGCGAACCACCACCAGGACGGCGCCGGGAAGGCGAGCATCGGCAGCGCACCGGCGATCACGGCCGCGGCACCGCGCCACCACCGGGAGGCGAGCCAATGGTTGAGCCTCCGGATGCGGCGCTTCCCTCCCCAGATCATGTCTCCAGTGTGCGCGTCCTGGAGGAATCTTCGACAGGGGGCCTCGGTGTGCGGTGCGTGGCGTCTGCCCGGAGGCGTGCGCGGTACTGCTCAGCGGTACTGCTCAGCGGTACTGCTCAGGTGGACGGACGCGGGGCGCGGCGCCACTTCTCCTGGACGACCACCGCGCGCAGCCGCCAGCCGTCGTCCGTGCGCAGGAACGTGAAGGCGTACCGTCCGCCGCAGACGAAGTCCGGCTCGGGCGTCCCGCCGTCGCCGTCCCCGCTCGCGAACCGCATCGGATTGACATAGTCGGCCCACACCCCGGCCGTGTCGCCGATGTCCCGCTCCAGCACGCCGAACCGGATGCGCCGGTTGACGATCAGGTGCTGGCGCATGGGGAACAGCCGCATGGTCTCCTCGAGCCACCCGGCGACCTGCCGGGCATCACCCTCGATCCCGCCGGCCGAGCGGTAGTCGGCGCGCCCGTCCCCCGTGAACAATCCCCGGTACGCCTCCCAGTCCCCGTCGTCCACGGCCGCCGCGTACTCGGTGACGAGTCCGTCGACGGCCAGCCGGTCCATCACGGTCGCGAGCTCCACGCGCTGGGTCATCGGCTCAGTTTTAGGGACGGGGGAGGCGTAGCCAAGGGGTGTGCAGGGGCGGGTTCGGGCGCGGGCCCGGAGGCGGGTATTCCGGGGTGCGTCGTCACCATTCGTCGTCGTGGTGGCCGATCACCCGGAAGCTGCCGACGACACCGTCGTCCGGGAACAGGCCCCCGAAGCCGCCGAAGCCCCTGAGGCCCCCGAAGCCGCCGTCGCCGTCGCCGTCGAAGCCGTCCTGGTCCCCCTGGTCCCCGTAGCCCTCGTGGACGGTGCGGGGCACCACCCCGAAGGTGTCGCCGTGGGGGCCGACGACGGCGACCGGGGCTCCGTTGTCACAGGTGAACCCGCGGAAGACCTCGACGGTCTTGTCACTGTCGTTGAAGATGCTGAAGCTGCTGGAGCCGAGCCCGCTCGCGGCGACGATGCAGCCGTCCTCGACGGCGGAGTACGTCCGCTCGTTGAACTGGATCCTGCCCTCGTGCCTGCGTTCGTGGCCGTCGTCCTCACCGTGCTCGTCCTCACCGTGCTCATGGCCGCCGTCGCGACCCTCGTCCTCACCGTGCTCATGGCCGCCGTCGCGACCCTCGTCCCGCTTCTCGTCCGTCTTGCCCTGGGGAGCCGGTGCGGCGGGGGCGGGGCGCTGGGCGGGCGGAGCCGCCCGGTGGACGGGCGCGACGGCCGGTTTGGCGGCCGGCTTGGCGGCCGGGGCGGGCTCGGAGAATCCGTCGGTCGATGCGTAGGTGATGCCGGTGGTGGCCATGGCGGCCACGCCTACTACGGCGGCGGCCACGGCGTAGGTACGCGTGCGCATGTCATTTCCTTCTGTCGCAGAGACGCCGGCCGGGCAGCCGAACTGCGATGAACGTATAGATGCCACACATAGCTGTCATATCGGACGAGCATCAGGTGTGATCCGAGGGGGCCGGTCGGGTGTAAACGCGGGACTGGGCGCATACCGGTGGCCGTACGTCTGTCTGTCTCTCCGTCAAAGGCGGGGCGATTGCCCGGAACTGACCGCCAGGCAGGCGAAGCTCGGGGCGTACGGTGTGAGCGTAGGATGATCCACTCCGTTACGGCTCCGGAGAGGGAGGCTGCAGATGACGCGTCCGGTGACGGTGGTCACGGGCGGCAGCCGCGGGATCGGTGCCGCCACGTGTGTGCGGCTCGCGGCGGACGGGCACGACGTGGCGCTCGGCTACCTGCGCGACGCCGACGTCGCGGAGCGGACCGCCGAGGCCGTACGGGCGGCAGGGGCGCGGTGTGTCACCGTGCGCGTGGACACGTCCGACGAGGCCGCTGTCGACCGGCTCTTCGATACGGCCGCCGACGCCATCGGACCGGTGACGGGGCTGGTGAACAACGCCGGGGTGACGGGACCGCTGGGCCGGCTCGCGGACACGGACACGGACGTTCTGCGCCGGGTGGTGGAGGTCAACGTCCTCGGTACGCTGCTGTGTTCGCGCCGGGCCGCGCGGGAGATGGCGGCACGCGGGAGCGGTGTCATCGTCAACGTGTCGTCGGGGGCGGCGACGCTGGGAAGTCCCGGTGAGTACGTCCACTACGCGGCGTCCAAGGCCGCGGTGGACGCCCTGACGATGGGCCTCTCCAAGGAACTGGGACCGGACGGCATCCGCGTCAACGCGGTGGCACCCGGACTGGTCGACACCGAGATCCATGCGGCGATGGGCGACCCGGACCGGCCCCGGCGGATGGCGGCGGCGATCCCGCTGCGCCGAGCCGGTAGCGCCGAGGAGATCGCTGCGGCGATCGCCTGGCTGATGTCCCCGGAGTCCTCGTACACGACGGGCGCCGTGCTGAGGGTGGCCGGCGGGCGGTGACGTGTCGACCGCCGTCCCGTCTCCGTGCGGCGGCGGCTCGCGTCAGGCCGCCTCTATGACCTCGCCGCGTATCGCCGCCGCCCACTCGACGACCAACAGCTCGTACTCCGCGCGCTCCTCAGCCGACAGGGAGCCGCCCGTACGCATCCACAGCGCGCGGATCCGCTCGTTCAAGTCCTCGGCAGAGCGCGTGGAACCAGGGCTCATGGATTCGGGGGACATGCGAACAAGCCTAGGGGCAAGGACTGACAGCGCGCTACCGCACGGCTACGCGTGCGGTATGTGGTTGGTCACGGTCCTTTCCGTGCTGGGGAATTGGGGGATTCTGTCGCCTTGGGCCGGCGTCCGTGGCCGTTCGGCCGGCTCAGTGGGCGAAGGGCGGCTCGAAGCATCCGGTCTCCGGGTAGGGGCCGTTGGTGCTCACCTGGTAGTTGGTCTTCTGCACGAACGCTGTGACGCAGGCGTCGTCATGGACGCGAAGGCCGACCAGCGCACCCTCGGGCGTGACGTAGTGGCCGTCCCTGTAGCGTGAGTCCATCGCCCGGACGGTCAGCGTCCCGCCGAGGCGCTCCCCCTTCGGTCCGGTCTGTTCCTCCTTGTAGCCGAGCCGGAGAAGTGCCGCGCGCACCGTCGCGGGGTCCCACTTCTTCGCCTCCCACAGCCGCTTGAGCACCGGCTCGATGCGGTCGGCCTCCCGCTGCGCGTCCTTCGCGTCGGCGGGAGACATGGCGCGTGGCCGGCGAGAGCCGTTGTTCTCGTTGTAGTGCGGAGCGCCGTCGCCTGCCCCCGGTTCCACGTACGCCGGTGCTCCCCCTGTGGCGGAGACGGCACTTGGCGGGGTGCTCGTGGCGTCCGGTGCGGAACTCCGAGGCGTGCTCACGGCGCCCGGGGCGGAACTACGAGACGTGCTCGGTGCGGCTCCGGCCGTCGAGCTCGTGGCCCGCTGCTGACCGCAGGCGTCGAGGGACAGGGCGGCGAGCAGGAGCAGTGCCGTGACGGCCAACGTGCCGCGTCGGCCGGACATCGAGGAGGACATGGCATGACTCTGCCATGCCGGGCCGCCGTAGATCAGCCGCGAACGAACAGTGGCGTGAACTGCCCGTGCACGGCCACGCTGTGCACTGACACCTTTTCAGCCCGCCGACTCCGCGGCATGCGGGCTCAGGACCCCCGCCGCCACCAGCGCGATGATCGCGATGCCCAGCGCGATGCGGTACCAGACGAACGGCATGAACGACTTCGACGAGATGAACTTCATGAACCACGCGATGACCGCATACCCCGACCCGAAGGCGATCACTGTCGCGAACAGCGTCGGCCCCCAGCTCACATGCCCCGCCTCCGCCGCGTCCTTGAGCTCGAACGCCCCCGAGGCCAGCACGGCCGGAATGGCGAGCAGGAAGGAGTAGCGGGCGGCGGCCTCGCGCCGGTAGCCGAGGAAGAGGCCGCCGCTGATGGTGGCGCCGGAGCGGGAGACGCCGGGGACCAGGGCCATCGCCTGGCAGACGCCGTACGTCAGGCCGTCCCTGATGCTGAGGTCCTGAAGCGTCTTGCGCTGCTTCGGCGCCCGGTGCCGGCCGCCGGTCTCGTCGCGTGCCGCCAGGCGGTCCGCGGTGCCGAGGATCACGCCCATGACGATCAGCATCGTCGCCGTCACGCGAAGATCACGGAACGGGCCCTCGATCTGCTCCTTGAGGGTCACGCCGAGCACACCGATGGGTATGGAACCGACGATCACCAGCCACCCCATCCGCGCGTCCGGGTGCTGCCGCATCGTCTTGTCGAGCAGGGACCGGAACCAGGCGGAGAGAATGTTCGCGATGTCCTTGCGGAAGTAGATCAGCACCGCGGACTCCGTGCCGATCTGCGTGATGGCGGTGAAGGCGGCCCCCGGGTCCTCCCAGCCCGCGAAGGCCGCGGTCAGCCGCAGATGCGCGCTGGAGGAGACGGGAAGGAACTCGGTCAGCCCCTGGACGAGTCCGAGGATGAGGGATTCAAGCCAAGACATGACGTGATGTGGTCCAAGAGCTGATCGTGGGGGTGACGACGGGCACACCGAGCCGGGGCCTGCCCCAGGCCCTGGACGCAGCCGGTGATCGAGTGTGGTGGAGGGCAGCGTAGCGTCCCGGCATGACGGTGCCTTCACCGGGTCTTTGCCTGTGCTTGGGGCGGCCGGGCGGGTCGCCTGCGCCCGGACCTCGTCTCCTGGTCGAACGTCACACGTCCGTGGTGTTGACCGGTCACTCGGGCGCCGCTTACGTTCGAGCGCAGGGAAAGCGCTTGCTGCCCCCCGGGGTCCTCGGGAGTCAACACGCGTTGGCCAACGTCAGACGTCACGTCCGATGGAGCGCTGATCACGTTCATGCCCACAGACCACAACGCGTCCGCCACCGACGATGCCACAAGTCCTCAGAGCACGCCCGATCCGGAGCCCCACCGAGCGCTGATCCCGAAGCCGCGCGCGGACCGCTCGGCGTCGCCGTACGCAGGCCGCCGCATCAAGGCCGCGATCGTGGGCACGGGCGGCATCGCACGTTCCCATATCTCCGCGCTGGCCCGCCTCGCCGAGGAGGGCGAGACCGAGATCGTCGCAGCCGTCGACATAGACGCCGACGCGGTCGAGCGCTTCTGCGCCCAGGGCGGAATCCCCCATGCGTACACCGACCTCCACCGCATGCTGGAGGAGCAGCGGCCGGACCTGGTCAGCATCTGCACGCCGCCCACCGTGCACCGCGAGCAGACCGTCGCCGCGCTGCGGGCGGGCGCCTGGGTGTGGTGCGAGAAGCCGCCGGTGCCCACGCTGGCCGACTTCGACGCCGTCGAGGCGGAGGAGGGCACGGACGGCGGCCCGTACGCGGCGATCGTCTTCCAGCACCGCTTCGGCTCCGGCTCCCGGCACGTGCGGCGGCTGCTCACCGAGCAGGCCCTGGGCCGGCCGCTGGTCGCGCACTGCCAGACCACGTGGTACCGCAACGCCGCCTACTACGCCGTGCCGTGGCGCGGCCGCTGGCACACCGAGGGCGGCGGTCCCGCCATGGGCCACGGCATCCACCAGATGGACCTTCTGCTCGACCTGCTCGGACCGTGGAGCGAGGTGCGGGCCATGGCCGGGCGGCTGGTGCACGACGTGGAGACGGAGGACGTCTCGACGGCGCTCGTTCGGTTCGAGAACGGCGCCCTCGCCACCATCGTGAACAGCGTGCTCAGCCCGGACGAGGTCAGCCGCATCCGCATCGACTGCGAGCGCGCCACCGTGGAACTCAAGCACCTGTACGGACACAGCAACGACAACTGGCGCATCACCCCGGCCCCCGACGTGCCCGAGGAGGAGGCCGCGGCCTGGAGCGACTTCGGCGCGGACGTGCCGAGCTCGCACCTGGAGCAGCTGCGCGAGCTGGTCGCGAGCATGCGCGCGGGCGAGCGGCCCCGCAGCAGCGGCGCGGACGGACGGACCAGCCTGGAGCTGATCACCGCGCTGTACAAGTCCGCGTTCACCGACACAACCGTCCGCGCCGGGGAGATCGGCCCCGGCGACCCGTACTACACGGCCCTGCACGGACGCGCGCCCGGCTGGGCGCCCGTGGTGGCTCAGGCGTCCTCGGCGGCGCCGAGCGAGGAGGTGTCCGCATGACCGCGACCCTGCGCATCGTGCACGCGCACGGCGACCGCATCACCCTCACGGAACCGACCACCGGCGTCGAGCTCTTCTCCTACGTGTACGGCCCCGAGGCGGCCTGGGAGGCGCCCAAGCCGTATCTGCACCCGGTCCGTACGCTCGCCGGCGACGTCGTCACCGACTACCGGCCCAACGACCACCGCTGGCACAAGGGCCTGCAGCTGACCGCCTCCCATCTGTCCGGGCAGAACCTGTGGGGCGGCAACACCTACGTGCACGGCGAGGGCTACCTGGAGCTGCCGGAGCGCGTCGGCTCGATGGCGCACGTCGGCTTCGACGAGGTCGACGCGGACGGCGACCGCGCGGTCATCGCCGAGCGGCTCACCTGGCACCCGTACACCGGCGAGCTGTGGGCCGAGGAGGAGCGCCGCATCGAGGTGCACGACGTCGACGTCGCCTCCGGCTCCTGGGCGCTCACGTGGACCTCCGCGATCACCAACCGCCGCGGCGAGCCGCTGCTGTTCGGCAGCCCGACGACGGCCGGCCGGGAGATGGCCGGCTACACCGGCCTCTTCTGGCGCGGTCCGCGCGCCTTCCGCGACGGAAGGGTCGTCGCGGAAGGCGCGGAAGGCCCCGGTCTGATGGGGCAGCAGGCCCCCTGGCTCGCGTACTCGGGCGAGCACGACGGCACCGACGGGCACGCCACCCTCGTCTTCGCGCACGCACCGGAGAACGACCACCTGGGTGAGCGGGGCGCCCATCCCGCCCACTGGTTCGTCCGCAACGACCCCTTCGCCGCCGTCGCTCCCTCCTGGGCGTTCTACGACGAGCTGGAGCTGGCCCCGGGCGACACCCTGCGCCGCCGCTACCGGGTCGTGGTCGCGGACGGCGCGTGGGAGCGTGAAGAGGTGGCCAAGTACCTCGAGGAGCATCCGTGGTGAACACAGCGGAGTTCACGGGGCTGCCGGGCGCCGTCGCCGTCTCCCATCTGTCCGTCTACGACTGGCCGGCGGCCGACGGCGCGTGCGGTGGCACCCCGCACATGCATCTGACCTGCTCGGAGGCGTATGTCGTCACCGGCGGGCGCGGCGCGGTGCAGACGCTGACGACGTCCGGGTACGAGGTCACGCCGCTGGAGCCCGGCACAGTCGCCTGGTTCACGCCGGGCACCGTCCACCGGCTGGTCAACGAGGACGACCTGCGGATCACCGTCCTCATGCAGAACAACGGGCTGCCCGAGGCGGGCGACGCCGTCCTGACCCTGCCCCCGCAGTACCTGACCGACCCGGAGACGTACGCCGCAGCGACCGCGATCCCCGGTGACGCTCCCGAGGAGGAGCAGGAGCGGATCGCCCGGGCGCGCCGCGACCTGGCCCTCCAGGGCTACCGGGCGCTGCGCGACGCGGACGGCCCCGAGCCGCTCGCCGCCTTCCACCGGGCCGCCGCCGCGCTGGTGCGGCCGCGGCTGGCCGAGTGGCGCGAGCGGTGGGAGCGTGGCGCCCGGGCCGCCGCGGCGGCGACCGGCGACCAGCTCGACCGCCTGGAGCGCGGCGACGCCTCCCACCTCGCGGACGCGGTCGTACGGTCCGAGCAGCCGTCCGCGTACGGGAAGTTCGGGATGTGCGGACGGCTCAACGTCTACAAGGGGACCGTGTAGGCAGGCCTACGCGGCGGCCGGGCCGGACACCGTCCAGCCCGGCGCCTGCGGGTGCGCCGTCAGGTCCTCGTGGCGCACTTCCTCGCCGCAGGCGGAGCAGGTGACGACCGGGACGAGTTCGTTGCCGCAGATGTGTTCGATCACCATCGGGCGATCACCGTCTTTCCGGAGATGGCGGTCGCCCCATTCCTTGAGGGTCATCAGGACCGGCTCCAGTTCCAGGCCCGCCGGTGTGGCCCGGTACTCGAAGCGCTGCGGGCGCTCGCTGTAGAGCCTCTTCGTCAGGATCCCCGCCTCCACCAGCCGCTTCAGCCGCGCGGCCAGGATGTCGCGCGGGGCGCCGATGTTGCGCACCAGCTGGTCGAACCGCCCGTTGCCGAGGCAGACCTCGCGCAGGACGAGCAGGGAGTACTTCTCGCCGACCAGGGCCAGGGCGTCGGCGATGGAGCAGGGGCGCGGGTCTTTGGTGGCGGCCATGAGCCCAGTCTAGACATGGGTTTGATTTTCCAACCCTGCGCGTTATGGTGGGTCCAGATTTCCTACTCACCGGTAATCGCCGCACCGGCAGCAGCCGGGCAAGGAGGCCCGCACCATGCGTGACGCCGTCATCGTCGAAGCCGTACGCACCCCGGTGGGCAAGGGGAAGCCGAACGGCGCCCTCGCCCACGTCCACCCCGTGGAACTCCTCGCGCACACCCTGCGCACCCTGGTCGAGCGCTCCGGCATCGACCCGGTGCTCATCGACGACGTCATCGGCGGCACCGTCGACCAGGTCGGCGAGCAGGCCATGAACACCACCCGGTACGCCGTCCTGTCCGCGGGCTTCCCGGAGACGGTGCCCGCGACCACCGTCGACCGCCAGTGCGGCTCCTCCCAGCAGGCCGTGCACTTCGCGGCGCAGGGCGTGATGTCGGGCGCGTACGACATCGTGGTGGCCTGCGGTGTGGAGTCCATGAGCCGCGTACCGATGTGGTCCAACGTGCCTGCCGGCAAGGACCCCTTCGGGCCCGGTGTCGCCGAGCGCTATCCGGAGGGCCTGGTCCCGCAGGGCATCAGCGCCGAGCTGATCGCCGCCAAGTGGTCGATCGACCGTGAGCAGATGGACGCCTTCGCCGTCTCCTCGCACCGGAAGGCGGCAGCGGCCTGGGACGCCGGCCGGTTCGACGCGGAAACGGCTCCCTTGGAGGGCCTCACGCGCGACGAGTGCGTCCGCCCCGGCAGCACGTCCGAGATACTCGCCGGCCTCAAGCCCGCCTACTACGACCCCGCGTTCGCCGAGCGGTTCCCGCAGATCGAGTGGAACGTCACCGCCGGCAACGCGAGCCCCATCAACGACGGCGCCTCCGCCCTGCTGATCACCTCGAGCGAGACCGCGGCCCGCCTCGGCCTGCGTCCGCTCGCCCGGCTGCACAGCTTCGCGGTCACCGGCTCCGACCCGCTGCTGATGCTCACCGGGGTCATCCCGGCCACTGAGAAGGTGCTGCGCAAGGCGGGGCTGACGCTCGACGACATCGACCTGTTCGAGGTGAACGAGGCCTTCTCCTCCGTCGTCCTGGCGTGGCAGCAGGAGACGGGCGCCGACCGCACCAAGGTCAACGTGCACGGCGGGGCCATCGCGATCGGCCACCCGCTGGGCGCGAGCGGCACCCGCCTGACGACGACGCTCGCGCACGCACTCCGCACGCGCGGAGCCCGCTTCGGCCTGCAGACGATGTGCGAGGCGGGCGGCCTCGCCAACGCCATGATCCTAGAGGCGGTCTAGAGGCGGTCTAGAGGCGGTCTAGAGGCGGCCTAGCGGCCGGTCTATGGGCCGTCCAGTGGCGGTCCACTGCGGTCCCGAGGCGATGTGGCGCTGTGGCCGGAAAGTTTCACCGGCTCGCGACGCCCAGCACGGCACCAGCGCGGCCGCGCAGGTGGTGGCGCTTGCGCCAGGCCACCACCGCTCCGGCCAGCGCGGGCACCGCGATGAACGCCAGCGCGATCAGGAAGACCGGCGAGGTCGGTTTCGCGGCGCGGGCTCCGGCGACGACGTACGCGGCGGTGTTCGGGACCGAGCCGAGCGCCGTCGCGAGCAGGAACGGCGCCCAGCGCATCCGGGAGACGGCGGCGCAGTAGTTGGCCGCCCAGAACGGCACCCCGGGGAACAGCCGCGCCGCCATCATCGAGCGGAAGCCGTGCCGGCTGAGCTGCCCGTCCGCCGCCTTCAGCCAGCGCCCGCGCAGCAGCGGACGCAGCGCGTCCTGCCCCAGCACCCGGCCGAGCCCGAACGCGATCCCGGCCCCGAGCACGGTGCCCGCGAGGGCCGCGCCCGTGCCCGGCTGCGAGCCGAACAGGGCGCCCGCCGCCAGGTTCAGCAGCGGGCGCGGCACGAACGCGACCGTGCACACCCCGTACGCCACCGCGAAGACGACGGCCGCCCCGGCACCTCCGAGCTGCGGCGGCCAGCCGTGCGCCAGCAGTCTCTGCGGCTCGAACGCCAGCACACAGGACGCCGCCGCCACGAGCAGCGCGACGAGCAGGGCGAGACGCGACCAGGGCGACAGCAGCACTCTGGTGCAACGGGCGGCGAAACCGGGCGATATGACGACGGCGGCGTCCGGTGCGGCTGTGAGCTCCGTGGCGGCCCGGGGAGAGGCCGTGGTCAGGGCCCGGGGAGAGACCGTGGCGGTGCCGCCAGAGCGGGTGGTGGCATCGAGCATTCGGTGACAGTAACCGACGGGTGTGTGTGATCGCCGTATGGTCCGCCTCACGAGCATGAGAGGCATCTCTCGCTGAACTCGCCCCGCGTGAAAAACCATTCGACGCCGGCGGACGCGTCGGCGATGCTCTACGGCATGTTCCGGTACGCCTTCGTCCTCGCAGCATCCGCCGTCGCGGATGCCCCGAAGGCTGCCGTCCCGCTCCTCATGGCCGCAGTCGACGGCGCCCGAAGCTGACCCTTCCCGGATCGTCCGGCGGACCCCGCAGGGGGAGGGTCGGCAAGACCTCGGGGTCCCCGTCCCGGCCGCGACTCCCGACGCCGGGGCCGTCACTCAGCACCACCGAAGAGGCTACGAGGTACAGCCATGCCCAAGACGGCATACGTGCGCACCAAACCGCACCTGAACATCGGCACGATGGGCCACGTCGACCACGGCAAGACCACCCTGACCGCCGCCATCACCAAGGTCCTCGCCGAGCGCGGCACCGGCACCTTCGTGCCGTTCGACCGGATCGACCGGGCCCCGGAGGAGGCGGCGCGCGGCATCACCATCAACATCGCGCACGTCGAGTACGAGACGGACACCCGGCACTACGCGCACGTGGACATGCCGGGCCACGCCGACTACGTCAAGAACATGGTCACCGGCGCCGCGCAGCTCGACGGGGCGATCCTCGTCGTCTCCGCGCTCGACGGGATCATGCCGCAGACCGCCGAACACGTGCTGCTCGCCCGGCAGGTGGGCGTCGACCACATCGTCGTCGCCCTCAACAAGGCCGACGCGGGCGACGAGGAGCTCGCCGACCTCGTCGAGCTGGAGGTCCGCGACCTGCTCACCACGCAGGGCTATCCGGGCGACTCCGTACCGGTCGTACGCGTCTCCGGGCTCAAGGCCCTGGAGGGGGACCCGCGTTGGACCGCGGCGATCGACGCGCTGCTCGACGCGGTGGACACGTATGTGCCCATGCCCGAGCGGTACGTGGACGCGCCGTTCCTGCTGCCGGTGGAGAACGTGCTCACCATCACCGGCCGCGGCACGGTCGTCACCGGCGCGGTCGAGCGCGGCACAATCCGGGTGGGCGACCGGGTCGAGGTGCTCGGCGCGGAAGTGGAGACGGTGGTCACCGGTCTGGAGACCTTCGGCAAGCCGATGGAGGAGGCGCAGGCGGGGGACAACGTGGCGCTGCTGCTGCGCGGGGTGCCGCGCGACGCGGTCCGCCGCGGGCACGTCGTCGCGGCGCCCGGCAGTGTGGTGCCGAGCCGGCGCTTCACGGCACGGGTGTACGTGCTGTCGGCCCGTGAGGGCGGGCGTACGACGCCGGTGTCGACCGGTTACCGGCCCCAGTTCTACATCCGTACGGCGGATGTCGTCGGGGACGTCGACCTCGGGGAGACGGCGGTCGCCCGCCCCGGCGACACGGTCACGATGACGGTGGAGCTGGGCCGTGAGGTCCCGCTTGAGTCGGGGCTGGGGTTCGCGATCCGTGAGGGCGGCCGGACGGTCGGCGCCGGCACGGTGACGTCCGTCACCTGAGGGTGCCGTTCCTAGCGGGTGCGGGGAGGCCGCGGTCTTCCCGCACCCGCACAATGGAGCCGTGAGCGAGCCCATACCCGTCACCCGTACCACCGACTACGGCACCGCCAAGCTGATGCCCGACGTCGACCGTGAGCGGGCCTGGCTCCTCACGGTCGACGGGGCGCCGCAGTCGTACGTCGATCTGGACGCCCCGACGCATCTGGAGTTCGAGTACGCGCGACGGCTCGGCCATGTGCTGGACACGGCCGCGGAGCCGGGGCGGGCGCTGGACGTGGTGCACCTCGGCGGGGGCGCGCTCACCCTGCCGCGCTATGTCGCCGCGACCAGACCCGGCTCACGGCAGGACGTGGTCGAGGCCGACGGGGGCCTGCTGGACCTCGTCGTGGAGCACCTCCCGCTGCCCGCGGGCTCCGGCATCACCCTGCACCCGGCTGACGCCCGCGCCTGGCTGGAGGCCGCCCCGCCGTCCTCGGCCGACATCGTGATCGCGGACGTCTTCGGCGGCTCCCGAGTCCCCGCCCACCTGACGACGGTGGCGTACGCGCGTGCCGCCGAGCGGCTGCTGCGCCCGGACGGCGTCTATCTGGCGAACCTCGCCGACGCCGCGCCCTTCGCCTTCCTGCGCTCCCAACTCGCCACATTCGCCACGGTGTTCCAGGAGCTCGTGCTGATCGCCGAGCCGGCCGTGCTGCGCGGCCGCCGCTTCGGCAACGCCGTGCTCGTCGCCGGGCACCGGCCACTGGACACGGCCCCGCTCGCCCGTCGATCCGCCGCGGACGCGTTCCCGGCCCGTGTCGAACACGGGGCGGCGCTAAGGGACTTCATGGGCGGCGCGGAGCCGGTGCACGACGAGAACGCCGTCCCGTCGCCCGAACCGCCCGACGGCGCCTTCAGCATCGGGTGATCGGGTGCCGTGTCCGGCGTTGCCGCATCCGCGGAACGCATGGGGCGGACCCCTTCCAGCCATAACTACCCGCGGGTAACATGTCGCGCATGAGCGCAGACCAGATGTCGATCGGCGAGATGCTCGCCGCCACGGTGCCGATGGCCAGGACCCTCAACCTGGAGTTCCTCGAGACCACGCCGGAGAAGGCCGTGGTGACCCTGCCGGACCAGGGCGACTTCCACAACCATGTCGGCGGGCCGCACGCCGGAGCGATGTTCACCCTCGGCGAGTCGGCGAGTGGCGCGATCGTGCTGGCCGCGTTCGGGGAGCAGTTGTCGCGGGCCGTTCCGCTCGCCGTCAGCGCCGAGATCGCCTACAAGAAGCTGGCGATGGGCCCGGTCACCGCGACCGCCACGCTCGGCCGCCCCGCCGCCGAGGTCGTCGCCGAGCTCGACGCCGGCCTGCGCCCCGAGTTCCCCGTCGCCATCGCCATCCAGCGTGAAGACGGCGCCGTCACCGGCGAAATGACGGTCGTCTGGACCCTGCGCCCCAACGGCTGACGCCCCCACGGGCCGCCGTACGCGAAGGGCCCCGGCCGGGCGCGTTTGCCCTGGCCGGGGCCTTTACGCAGCGGGCGGTGCCGGAACGGTGGAGGAAGCGATCAGTCCCGGGCCGCGCGGGGCGCCGCGCCCACCAGCGTGCGGATCTCGAACTCCTCGTACTGTGACGGCCCCTGCTGCGGTCGCAGCACGCTCCCCAGCCACCCCAGCAGGAATCCCGCCGGGATCGAGACGATGCCCGGGTTCTGCAGCGGGAACCAGGCGAAGTCGATATGGGGATACACCGACGTGGGGGAGCCGGAGAGCACCGGGGAGAACACCACCAGCAGCACCGAGCAGGCCAGGCCGCCGTACAGGCTGAGCAGCGCCCCGTGCGCGGAGAAACGGCGCCAGAACAGGCTGTAGACCAGGGCCGGCAGGATCGCCGACGCCGCGATGGCGAAGGCGAGGAAGGCCAGACCGGCCGTGCTGATCTCCCACGGCAGCAGGGCCAGCAGCATGCCGAGGACGCCGATGACGACCGCCGCCATCCGCGCCACGCCCAGCTCCTCGGCCTGGGTCGCCTGCCCCTTGCGGATGACCTCGCCGTAGAGGTCGTGGGCGAGCGAGGAGGCGGCGGCCAAGGTGAGTCCGGCCGCGACCGCGAGCAGGGTCACGAAGGCCAGGCAGGAGATCAGCGCGGTGAGCAGGCCGCCGCCGAGGGACCGGGCGAGCAGCAGGACGGTCGCGTCACCCCTGGGGTCGATCTTCGCGATGGTCTCCCGCCCCAGGCTTCGACTGGGGTCCGGTGGCCGGCGGCGCCTTCCTGCCCGTGCAGCCCGCCACGGCCTTCGCTCGGGGAGCCGCCGCCCGGGTGCCGGTCCTCGACGGGGCGAACACGGACGAGGGGCGACTCTTCGCCTTCTCCTCGTTCGGCCTGACCGGCAATCCGCTCCCGCCGAGCAGTACCCGCAGGTCATGCGCTCGGACTTCGGCGACCGCGCCCTGCGGCGCTACCCGCTGCCGGCCTACGCCTCCCGACGATCGCATTCGCCACCGCCCTCGGCGACACGCTCTTCGCGTGCCCCGCGCTACGGCTGGACGGCGTGCTCGCCGGGCGGGGACCGGTCTACTCGTACGAGTTCGCCGACCGCACCTCACCGCCCTTCGCCTCGTTGCGCGACCTGCACACCGACTTCGACTTCGGCGCGACCCATGTGAACGAGGTGCAGTACCTCCAAGCACTTCGGCCTCGAGTCACCGCTGAACGCGGAGCAGAGGGCGTTGCCGCGGCAGATGGTCCAGTACTGGGGCTCGTTCGTCCGGGACGGGGTGCCGCGCGCCGCGGGACAGCCCGCCATGCCCGGCCGGCCGGGGCTCGTCCTCTCCCTGAAGACGGCCTCCCGGGGCGGGAACACCCTGAGCGCCACCGTGGGACGCGACCACCAGTGCGATCTCTGGGACGGCGGCGCGGCCGGCTGAGCCGGTAGGCTTCACGGCGTGTGCGGTGCCGGCCGGCCCGCGCGCCGTGAAGGCAGGGACGCGAATCGGGGAGGAACCGGCGGTGCACGTCCAGGAGTGGCTCGACACGGTCCCAGCGGCCGCCGTCTACGCCGTGGTGGCGCTGGTCATCGGTCTGGAGAGCCTGGGCATCCCGCTGCCCGGCGAGATCGTCCTGGTGTCGGCGGCCCTGCTGTCCTCCCAGCACAGCGGCATCAACCCGGTGGTCCTCGGGGCCTGCGCGAGCGTCGGCGCCGTCGTCGGTGACTCGATCGGCTACGCGATCGGCCGCAAGGGCGGGCGTCCGCTGCTGGCCTGGCTCGGGAAGAAGTTCCCCAAGCACTTCGGCGAGGGCCATGTCGCGACCGCCGAGCGGTCCTTCGAGAAGTGGGGCATGTGGGCGGTCTTCTTCGGCCGTTTCGTCGCCCTGCTACGGATCTTCGCCGGGCCGCTCGCCGGGGTGCTGAGGATGCCGTACTGGAAGTTCCTGATCGCGAACTTCCTGGGGGGCGTCGTCTGGGCGGGCGGCACGACCGCGGTCATCTACTACGTGGGTGTCGTCGCCGAGTCCTGGCTGAAGAAGTTCTCCTACCTCGGGCTGGTGGCGGCGGCCCTGATCGGCCTCGCCTCGATGCTGATCGTGAAGCGCAAGGCCGGCAAGGCGAGCAGGGCGGCGGCCGGTGAGCAGGAGACGGAACCGGAGACCGTACCGGCCTCCGAGTGAGCCTCACTTCTCGGGCCTCACTTCCCCTCGTGCACCTCGCGGTGCGTCCGCGCCAGGTCCGCGTACATCGTGCCGTTCAGTGTGACGACCTCCCGCTCCTCGGCCGTCAGCTCCCGCTTGACCTTCGCGGGGACGCCCGCCACCAGTGAGCCCGGCGGCACCCGCGTGCCCTGCGGGACCAGGGCCTGGGCGGCGACCAGGGAGCCCGCGCCGATGACCGCGCCGTTGAGGACGGTGGCGCCCATGCCGATCAGGCAGTCGTCCTCCACGGTCGCGCCGTGGACCACCGCGTTGTGCCCGATGGAGACCCGTTCGCCGACGGTGACCGGGAAGCCCGGGTCGGCGTGCAGCGTGCAGTTGTCCTGGACGTTGCTGTTCGCGCCGACGGTGATCCGCTCGACGTCGCCGCGCAGTACCGCGCCGTACCAGACGCTCGCGCCCGCGTGCAGCGTCACGTCCCCGATCACCACCGACGTGGGGGACACGAACGCCTCCTGATCCACCTTGGGATCCCTTCCGCCGATCCCCGCTATCAGCGTCTTCTGCGTCATGGCCGTCTCCTCGTGGTCGGTACACCGGCACCGTACGCCATCGGTGGGGCGAAGATCACAGGCGCCCGGACGCCCGGCCCCAGCCCCGGCCGATTACGGTAAGCGGGTGCTCAGGAGCAGGAACACGTTCTCATCATGGCGCCGTGGCCTCGCGCAGCGCGCCGTCCGCGCGGGCTGGGCCTGGGTGCAGCGCACGGGGTCGGTGACCGCGGAGCACCCCGGGCGCTTCCGCTTCGGCGCGATGGGAACAGGTACCAGACTCGCCTTCCCGCTCGGCACGGTCTTCGGCGAGCCGTGGATCCACCTCGGCGCCCACTGCATCATCGGCGAGCAGGTCACGCTGACCGCGGGGCTCATGCCGGACCTGGACCTCGGCCCGGACCCGATCCTGCGCATCGGCGACGGTGTGGTCCTCGGCCGGGGCAGCCATGTCATCGCCGACACCACGGTCACGATCGGCAGCGACTGCTACTTCGGGC
Source organism: Streptomyces sp. NPDC051104 (assembly GCF_040682835.1). NCBI lineage: Bacteria > Bacillati > Actinomycetota > Actinomycetes > Kitasatosporales > Streptomycetaceae > Streptomyces > Streptomyces sp. NPDC051104. Next base: position 35,634 of record NZ_JBFBBS010000035.1, read on the forward strand.
CGTACGTCTACGTGACCTCCACCAACCACTCCTACGACGATCCCCATGAGCCGATCGGCAAGCAGTGGCCCCGGATGGAGCCGGTGGAGATCGGGCCGGGCTGCTGGATCGGCACGGGCGCGGTGATCCTGCCGGGGGCGCGGATCGGGCGGAACGTGGTGGTGGCGGCCGGGGCGGTGGTACGGGGTGTGGTACCGGACCACGCGGTGGCGGCGGGAGCCCCCGCACGGGTCGTACGGCGCTGGACGCCCGAGGCCGGCTGGCAGCCGCCGCTGAGGACCCCGCCCCCGGTCCCGATCCCGGACGGCGTCACGCCGGACCAGCTGCTGGCGCTGGCCGAACTGGACGAGGAGGACGTCGCCCGGCTCGCCGAGCTGGAGACGGAATCCTGAGTCAGCCGCTGGCGAGCAGCACCGTGCCCACCAGGGCAAGGCCCGCGCCCGCCGCCTGCACGGCGCGCAGCCGTTCACTGAGGAAGCCGCGGGCGGCGAGCGCCGTGACCACCGGGTAGAGCGAGGCGAGCACCGCCGCCACGGTGACCGGGCCGTGCCGGGCGGCGATCGCGTACGTGCCGTTGGCCGCCACGTCGGCCAGGCCGACGAAGGCGAGCGCGGGCAGGGAATGCCAGGGGAGGCCCTCGGCAGGAAGCGCCGGGGCGCCCCTGCGCAGGGCGACGTACAGGGCGGCTCCGCCTCCGGCGACGTTCGCGGCGCGCTGTACGAAGAGCGCCAGGAACAGCCCGGTGACCGTGGTCGACGCCTCCGCGATCAGCGCGAACACCGTGCCGAAGCCGAGCGCGGCCACGAGTGTCAGCAGGATCGCCTTCCGCTGGACCGGGGCGCCCCTCAGCTGGGGGCCGCCCGCGAGCACGACGCCGGCGACGGCGACGAGGATGCCGGCCACCTGCACCAGCCCGGGCCGCTCGCCGAGGAACAGCCCGGCGCCGATGGGGACCGCCACGCTCAGGGTGGCCAGTGGGGAGACCACGCCCATCGGGCCGAGGGCGAGCGCCTGGTAGAAGGAGAGCAGCGCGACCGGGCCGATCAGGCCCGCGGCGAGCGCGAACCACAGCCGTGGCCCCGCCTCGCTCCAGCCGCCCGTGGCCACCACGATCGCCCCCAGCACGGCCGCGGCGATCGTCTGCGAGACGACCACCACGGTCAGCGCCGGCATGCGCCGGGTCAGCAGTCCGCCGCCGAAGTCGGCCAGGCCCCACAGAAGGCTGGTGGCCAGGGCGAAGAGTGCTGTCATGGACCGCCTCGCAGTACAGTTCAGTGAACGATCAGGTGCACCCCATCATAGTTCAATTGAGTCAACTCTGTCATACATAATATTGGACGGAATGTGTCGGACCTCGACCTGCTGACCCAGTCCCTGGCGCGCAACGTCAAGCGGTGGCGTACCGAGCGGGGTTTCACCCTGGATGCGCTGGCCGCCCGCGCGGGAGTCAGCCGCGGCATGCTCATCCAGATCGAGCAGGCCCGCACCAACCCGAGCATCGGCACGGTCGTCAAGATCGGCGACGCCCTCGGGGTCAGTGTCACCACCCTGCTCGACTACGAGCAGGGCCCCAAGGTCCGCATCGTCCCGGCCGAGCAGGCCGTACGCCTCTGGCACACGGACGCCGGCAGCTACAACCGCCTCCTCGCCGGCACCGAGGCGCCCGGCCCGCTGGAGATGTGGGACTGGCGGCTGATGCCCGGGGACCGCAGCCCCTCGGACCCGCACCCCGTCGGCACGGTCGAACTCGTCCACGTCACCGCCGGCGAGCTGACCCTCACCGTCGACGGCGTCGAGTACCGGGTCCCCACCGGTGCCAGTGCCTCCTTCGAGGCGAGCACCCCGCACACGTACGCCAACGACGGCGACGTGCCGATGGAGATGGTGATGGCGGTCTCGGTGCCGCCCGTGCGCTGAGACGCCGGCGGGCCCGGGGTGCCCGGCTGTTACCGTGCCGTCATGCGCGCACCCATCGGAGACTTCGACCACGCCGTCCCGGCCCCCGACTGCCTCGAGGACCTCACCGCCCCCGTCGCCGGCGCCGTACGCCACTGGAGCGGCAGCGTGCCCGCCGAGCAGATCGTGTACGTCGACACCGAGCCCGACTGGGCCGACACGGCGATCTTCCTGGAGCACTACGGCAAGGAGTTGCTCGACCAGTCCGCCAACTGCGTGGTGGTCGCGGGCAAGCGCGGCGGCGAGGCGACGCTGGCCGCCTGCGTGGTCCTGTCGGCCACCCGGGTCGACGTCAACGGCGTGGTGCGCCGCCAACTCGGCGCGCGTAAGGCCTCGTTCGCGCCCATGGACGTGGCGACGGGGGAGACCGGCATGGAGTACGGCGGCATCACCCCGATCGGACTGCCGGACGGCTGGCCGGTGTTGGTGGACTCCAGGGTCGTCGACCTGCCGTACGTCCTGGTGGGCAGCGGCCGACGCCGCGGCAAGCTGCTGGTGCCGGGCAAGGCGTTCGCGGAACTGCCGAACGCGGTGGTGCTGGAGGGCCTGGGCGTCTGAGGGTCTCGGCGTCCGAGGGGCGCTGCGGTCAACTGCGGGCGTGGTGGGCCAGCGCCAGGTGCGGGTCCGCCTCGCCCGGGGCAGGTGCCGGGTCCGCGTGCACCAGGGCGGCCGTGAGCCTCGGTACCGCGTGCAGCAGGGCGTGTTCGGCCTCGACCGCGATGGCGTGCGCCCGCCGTACGCTCACCTCGCCGTCGACCACGACCGCCACCTCGGCGCGCAGTCGGTGCCCGATCCAGCGCAGCCGCAGCTCGCCCACCGCACGCACACCCGGCACCTCCGCGACCGCCCGCTCCGCCCGGTCCACCAGGGCCGGGTCGACGGCGTCCAGCACCCGACGGAAGACCTCGCGCGCCGCGTCCCGCAGCACCAGCAGGATCGCGGCCGTGATCGCCAGCCCCACCGCCGGGTCGGCGAGCTGCCACCCGAGCGCCGCCCCACCCGCGCCCACCAGCACCGCCAGCGAGGTGAAGCCGTCCGTACGCGCGTGGAGTCCGTCCGCGACCAGCGCGGCCGAACCGATCGCGCGGCCCACCCGGATGCGGTGACGGGCGACCCACTCGTTGCCCGCGAAACCGATGACGGCCGCGACGGCGACGACCGGGACGTGCTGCATGGGGCGCGGGTCCAGCAGTCGCTCCACCGCCGTCCAGGCGGCGAAGGCGGCGGAGGCGGCGATCGTCAGCACGACCACGATCCCGGCGAGGTCCTCCGCGCGGCCGTACCCGTAGGTGAAGCGGCGCGTGGCCGCACGCCGGCCGAGCACGAACGCGATGCCGAGCGGTACGGCGGTCAGCGCGTCGGACGCGTTGTGCACGGTGTCGCCGAGGAGCGCCACGGACCCGGACAGCACGACCACCACCGCCTGCGCCAGTGCCGTGGTCCCGAGCACGGCCAGCGAGGCCCACAGCGCACGCAGCCCCCGCGCGGAGGACTCCAGCGCCGCATCCAGCTTGTCGGCGGTCTCGTGGGAGTGGGGGGTGAGCAGGTGGCGGAGACGGGAGAGCGGGCCGTGCGCAGGCTCGTGGTCGTGCCCGTGGGGGTGCGGATGCGGGTGGTCATGGGGAGGGGTGCGGCGGCTGTGCGTATGCGCCCGGCCGTACTCCTGTCGCACGTGTCCGTCCCCCGCGTGCTCGTGCCCCACCTGTTCGCGCCCCGCGTGCTCGTCTCTCATCCCAGGCCCCTTCCGCCGTGCGGCAGTGGACGGGTACCCGCCCAGGAAGCCATTATGTGCGTATGAGCGCACGCATGCACCTATCATCTGCGCAGGATGCGCAGCCGCGCACGGACGGCACGGACGGCGGCCATCCCCGGACGCCGGGGGAGGAGCAGTTCGCGCTGGCGGCAGAGCTGTTGGCACTGCTGGGCGACCGCACCCGCCTGGCTTTGCTGCACGCCCTAAGCGGCGGCGAGGCCGACGTCTCGACGCTCACCGAGGCGTGCGGCGCGGCCCGGCCCGCCGTCAGCCAGCACCTGGCGCGGCTTCGGCTGGCCGGCCTGGTCGACGCGCGCAAGGAAGGCCGCCGCGTGATCTACTCACTGCGCGACGGCCATCTGCGCCGGGTCGTGGACGAGGCCCTCAGCCTGGCGGACCACCGGCTCACCGACAGTCCGGCACACGACTGAGGCGCCGGTTCAGCGGCCGGTGTCGTCCTCGCCGGCCTCCAGCAGGTTCGCCGCCGCGCCCACGACGCGGGGATCGGGGATGCCGACGACGTCCTGGTCCTTGTCGGTGTAGTCGAAGCGGGCGAGCACGCTGCGCATCGCCTCGACCCGGGCCCGCTTCTTGTCGTTGCTCTTCACCACGGTCCAGGGCGCGTGGTCGGTGTCCGTCTCGCGGAACATGGCGACCTTGGCCGCGGTGTACTCGTCCCAGCGGTCCAGTGAGGCCAGGTCCATCGGGCTCAGCTTCCACTGCCGCACCGGGTCGACCTGACGGATCGTGAAGCGGGTCCGCTGCTCGCTCTGGGAGACCGAGAACCAGAACTTCACCAGGTCCACGCCGTCGTCCACGAGCATCCGCTCGAACAGCGGGGCCTGCCGCATGAAGCGACGGTACTCGTCGTCCGTACAGAAGCCCATCACGCGCTCCACCCCGGCCCGGTTGTACCAGGACCGGTCGAACAGCACGATCTCGCCCGCGGTCGGCAGGTGCTGGACGTACCGCTGGAAGTACCACTGCCCGCGCTCGCGCTCGGCCGGCTTCTCCAGGGCCACCACCCGGGCGCCGCGCGGGTTCAGGTGCTCGGTGAAGCGCTTGATCGTGCCGCCCTTGCCCGCCGCGTCACGTCCCTCGAAGACGATGACGAGCCGACGCCCGGTCTCCTTGATCCAGCTCTGCAGCTTCAGCAGTTCGATCTGCTGGAGCCGCTTGTGCCACTCGTACTCCTTGCGCTCCATCCGGTGGTCGTACGGGTAGTTCTCCCGCCAGGTCTCCACCGGGCTGCCGTCCGGCCGGATCAGCACGGGGTCGTCGTGGTCGGTGTAGTCGACCCGCAGGCCGTCCGTGACCAGAGGTGTCATCCGTCCTTCCTTGTTCTCTTCCGCTCTTCAGCACGTCCCGGTCGGATCAGTGGAACTGCGGCTCGATCAGATAGATCCCGTACGCCACCACGGCCGCGCAGGCCAGGAAGCACAGCCAGGCCTGGGCGAGGCCGAGGGCGTGGGAGCCGCCGTCCTTCTCGCGGGCCGACTCGACCTGGGCGAGGCCGAGGACGCCGAGCGCGAAGACGACGCCACGGCGACGGTCGCTCCGACGCTGACCGCGGTGATCTGGCCGAGGGCGGTCCAGTCGAGGTGCATGGGTCGAACTCCTTCGTGGCTCAGGCGGCGGTGCCGACGCTCGCGGGCGCGGTGCTGCGGAGGGTGACCTCATGGGTCTCGTTGACGTTGTCGGCGCGTACGGGGTTGCGGCGGGAGACGGCCACGATGCCTGCGGCGACGGCGGCGGCGACCAGGGCGATCACCACGGTGCCGGCGTTGCCGCCGTGCTTCACGACGCTCGCGGAGAGCCCGCCGACCAGGGCCGCGGCCGGGAGGGTGACCAGCCAGGCCATCACCATTCGACCCGCGACGTCCCAGCGCACCTCGGCCGGCCGCCGGCCGAGGCCCGCGCCGAGGATGCCGCCGGAGCAGACCTGCGTGGTGGACAGCGCGAAGCCCAGGTGGGCGGAGGTCAGGATCACGGTGGTGGAGGCGGCCTCGGCGGCGAAGCCCTGTGGGGACTGGATGTCCGTCAGGCCCTTGCCCATCGTGCGGATGATCCGCCAGCCACCGAGGTAGGTGCCGAGGCCTATGGCCAGTCCGGCCGAGGCGATCACCCACACCGGCGGGCCCGCGTCATGGCCGAGGGCACCGGCGGAGATCAGCGTCAGGGGTGATCACACGCATGGTCTTCTGGGCGTCGTTGGTGCCGTGGGCGAGGGAGACCAGGGAGGCGGAGGCGATCTGGCCGAGGCGGAAGCCCCTCGTCACCGAGTCCTTGCGGGCCCGGGCGGTGATCTTGTAGGCGAGGTAGGTGGCCAGCAGCGCGGCGAGACCCGCCACCATCGGCGAGGCGACGGCGGGGATCAGCACCTTCTCGACAACCTTGTCGAAGTGCACGCCGTGGCTGCCCGCACCGACCCAGACGGCCCCCACCAGGCCGCCGAACAGCGCGTGGGAGGAACTCGACGGCAGTCCGAGCAGCCAGGTCAGCAGGTTCCACAGGATCGCGCCCACCAGCCCCGCGAAGATCATGCCCGGGCTCACCAGGGTGTCGTCCACGATGCCGCCGGAGATCGTCTTCGCGACCTCGGTGGACAGGAAGGCGCCGACGACGTTCAGGACGCCGCTGATCAGGACCGCTGTTCGTGGTTTCAGGGCGCCGGTGGCGATGGAGGTGGCCATCGCGTTGGCGGTGTCATGGAATCCGTTCGTGAAGTCGAAGGCCAACGCCGTGACGGTGACGACGGCCACAAGGAACGTGATGTGGTCCATTCCTCGACGCAAGCGACCGAGGGCGTACGCCCGGCGAAGTACAGGCAAAGCCGGAGCATGGGTCTGATGGGTGAAACGCCAGGTCCCGCGCGCCCCCGCGTATCCGCCGACGTTCCCGTACGCGGAAAAGGCTGTGGGCGAGGACCCCGCGGTCCCGGCCCCCAGCCTTGTCACGTCCCGGGCCGATGTGCGACCCGGTGCCCGGCGGATCAGGCGGCGACGGGCTGGGCCTGGGAGAGCTGCTCGATGACCTTGGTCAGGCCCTCGACGACCTCGGCGTCGTCCGCCGGGTGGGTCTCGGCGAAGCGGGTCACGGAGCCGGGGATGGACAGCTTGGCGTCCTCGACGACGTGGGCGCCGGCGATGGCCACGGCCTTGCGGGTCTCGTCCTGCGCCCACACGCCGCCGTACTGGCCGAAGGCGGTGCCCACGACGGCGACCGGCTTGCCGGTCAGGGCGCCGGCACCGTACGGACGGGACAGCCAGTCGATCGCGTTCTTCAGGACGGCGGGGATGGTGCCGTTGTACTCGGGCGAGAAGAGCAGCAGCGCGTCGGCCTGGGCGGCGGCGTTGCGCAGCGCGGTCGCGGCCTCGGGGACGGCGCCCTCGACGTCGATGTCCTCGTTGTAGAAGGGCACCTGGCCCAGACCCTCGTGCAGCACCACCTCGACGCCCTCGGGGGCGTGCTTCACGGCGGCCTCGGCGAGCTGACGGTTGTGGGAACCGGCGCGAAGGCTGCCGACCAGGGCGAGGATATGTACAGACATGGCAAAACTCCCGGGATGTGCGATCAGTACAAGGGGACCGGGGAAGTCCGTTGAATGTTGTACCACTTCAACCGGACCGCGGTCCACTTCCTGCCCAACCATAAACGGACCAGGGTCCGATTGTCTTCCCTCGGCGCTAGTCTGGGGTCATGACCGAGCCGCTCCCGCCCCTTTTGTCGCCCACGGCCGGCATCGACACGCCGACCGACCTCGCCCTCATGCCCACCGGCGAGACGGCCCGGCTGCGCGCCGACGCCGCGCGCAACCGCACGCGTCTGCTGGAGGTCGCGGCCCGCCTGACCGCGGAGCGCGGCATCGCGAACGTGACCATGGAGGACATCGCCTGTGGCGCGGGTGTCGGCAAGGGCACCGTCTTCCGGCGGTTCGGCGATCGCATGGGCTTGATGGTGGAGTTGCTCAGCCACCACGAGGAGAAGCTCCAGGCCGCCTTCCTCTCCGGACCGCCGCCGCTCGGCCCGGGCGCGCCCGCCCGGGAGCGGCTGCGTGCGTTCGGGGCGGCCGTCATTCGCCATGAGCACGCCAACCGTGACCTGTATCTGGCCGCCCACATGGACCCGACCCGCCGGCGCGCGACTCCTCCGTACCAACTCCGGCTGGTGCACGTGTGCATGCTGCTGCGCGAAGCACGGGCGGACGGCGACACCGAGCTCGTCGCGCACACGCTGCTCGGCTATCTGGAGACGGCGCTCGTCGACCACCTGCTGACCCGCCGCGGGATGTCCCTGGAGCGGGTCGAGGCCGGCTGGTGCGACCTGGTGGACCGGTACACGGGCCGATGTACTACGGGCTGAGCCGCGCGCCGCACGTCCCATGATGGTGGGCATGACGACCATGAGCAGAAAAGCCGAGATGTTCGTCCCCGTCGACCGCGATCCCCGGGTCCTGGGCCCCGCCACCGGCGACGAACGCACCCTCCTCGTCGACTTCCTCGCCGGCCAGCGCGCCACGCTGGAGCTCAAGTGCTCCGGCCTGGACAGTGAGTTGTCGCAGCGCTCGGTCGCGCCGTCCGCGCTCTCGCTGCTCGGCCTGGTGCGACACCTCGCCGACGTCGAACGCCGCTGGTTCCGGCGGGTCCTGGCCGGTCAGGACGCCCCGCCCCTGTTCTCCTCGCCCTCCGAACCCGACGGTGACTTCACCGGCGCCGTCCCGGACTCGAAGGTCGTGACCCTGGCCTGGGACGCCTGGCGTGCGGAGACCGCCTTCGCCGACGCCTTCGTCGCCGCCGCACCCCACCTGGACATCGAGGGGCACGACTCGTGGCGCGGCACCGTGTCGCTGCGCTGGGTACTCCTCCACATGGTCGAGGAGTACGCCCGCCACAACGGCCACGCGGACCTCCTCCGCGAGCGCATCGATGGGGCGGTCGGGATGTGACACCACTTGGCCCATCCCTCATCGCCGTAACGTTTGCGCAGGTCAGCGGCTTATTATCGGACATGACAACGGTCACCGGTGCAGCCTTTGCCGTGGGGCGGGGCCATGGGTTTCACTGCGGTCAGACACCCGATTGCGAGGGGGAAGGCGGACCACATGAGCGGTCACGGTCATGAGCACGGCGCGGGGGACCATTCCGGGCACTCCCACGGTGTGTCGGCGGATGCCGACCGTCGCTGGCTGGGCCTCGCGCTCGGCCTGATCGCCGTGTTCATGGCGGCCGAGGTGGCCGTCGGCATCGTCGCAGGCTCCCTGGCGCTGATCTCCGACGCGGCCCACATGCTCACCGACGCCGCGTCCATCGTGCTCGCCCTCATCGCGATGCGGCTGGCCGCCCGCCCGGCCCGCGGCGGCTTCACCTACGGCCTCAAACGCGCGGAGATCCTCTCCGCCCAGGCGAACGGCCTGACCCTGCTTCTGCTGGGAGCCTGGCTGGCGTACGAGGCCGTACGGCGTCTGATCGCGCCGCCCCGGGTGGAAGGCGGCCTCATGCTGGCCACCGCGCTCACCGGGATCGTCGTGAACGTGGCCGCGACCTACTGCATCTCGAAGGCCAACCGCACCTCGCTGAACGTCGAGGGTGCCTATCAGCATGTGCTGAACGACCTGTTCGCCTTCATCGGCACCGCGATCGCCGCGCTCGTCGTCGTCCTGACGGGCTTCCGGCGTGCCGACCCGATCGCCACCCTGGTGGTCGTGGCGCTGATGGTGAAGGCCGCGTACGGGCTGCTGCGCGACTCCGGCCGCATCTTCCTGGAGGCCGCGCCCGCCGACGTCGACCCGGACGCGCTCGGCGACCGGCTCGTCGCCCGGCCGGACGTCGTCGAGGTGCACGACCTTCACGTCTGGCAGATCACCTCCGGCCAGGCCGCGCTGTCCGCACACGTCCTGGTCGAACCCGGCGGTGACTGCCACGCCGTGCGCCGCGACCTGGAGGATGTGCTGCGCCACGACTACCGCATCACCCACACCACGCTCCAGGTCGACCACACCCCCGAACAGGTCCTGCAGGTGGCCCTGCCCGGCGACCGGAGCGCCGCGGACGACGCCGCGCACTGCGACGCCCCGCACGGCCCCGTGCACCGCGAGGAACCTCACCACCACTGACGGCGACCGCCTTCGACCGTTCTTGATGGTCCTTGACCGTTTCTTTCCCCGAATACCTCTGAAGCAGAGCTAATCTCATCAGTGTGGAACCGGAGAGGCTCGCCGACGACCTGGTGGCCGCGCTGATCGGAGTGCAGCGGCTGATCCGCCGGCGCGTGCGCGGCGGGATGGCCGCGCCGCCGCTGCGCGGAGCGGAGGTCGAACTGCTGCGCCTGGTGGTGGAACGGCCGGGCATCGGAGTGTCGGACGCCGCCAAGGAGCTCTACCTGGCGGGCAACTCGGTCTCCACGCTCGTCAAGCACCTGGTCCGCGACGGCTATCTGGTCCGTGAGACGGACCCCGCCGACCGGCGGGCCGCGCGCCTGCTGCCCACCGAGGCGGCCAGGGCACGGCTGCACGACTGGCGGGAGCGGCGCGCGGCACTCGTACGCGGCCAGGTGGCCCGCCTCGAAGAGGCGGACCGCAAGGCGCTCGAGGTGGCGCTTCCGGCCCTGCGCAAGCTGGCGGAGAACCTGCACGAGGAGGCCGAGGAGACATGACGCGGAACGCGACGGACGGCAAGGCCCCGGCAGTCGACGCCGTCACCTGTGCCGGGCTGCGTTACTCCTTCGGGGAGACCAACGCGGTCGACGGGCTCGACCTCTCCGTCCGCGACGGCGAGGTCTTCGGACTGCTCGGTCCCAACGGCGCGGGCAAGACCACCGCCATCCGCTGCATGACCACGCTCCTTCCCGTCCCGGCCGGCATGGTGCGCGTCTTCGGCCGCGACGCGACGCGCGAGCGCATGGCCGTACGGCGCCTGCTGGGCTACGTACCGCAGCAGCTCTCCGCCGACGCCGGGCTCACCGGCCGGGAGAACGTGGCCCTGTTCGCCCGTGTCTTCGACGTCTCCCGCAGCGAGCGTGCCCGCCGCGTGGACCAGGCCCTCGCCGCCGTCGACCTCACCGCCGCGGCCGACCGGCTCGCGAAGACGTACTCCGGCGGCATGGTCCGTCGGCTGGAACTCGCCCAGGCACTGGTCAGCGCGCCGCGGCTGCTGATCCTCGACGAGCCCACCATCGGCCTCGACCCCATCGCCCGGACCAACGTGTGGGAGCACATCAACGCCGTACGCGCCGCCACCGGCATGACCGTCCTCGTCACCACCCACTACATGGACGAGGCCGACCAGTACTGCGACCGCGTCGCCCTGATGCACCGCGGCCGCGTTCGCGCCCTCGGCACCCCCGAGGATCTGCGGAGCGGCCTCGCGCAGCGGCTCGGCACCGAAGGCCCGCTGCCGACGCTGGAGGACGTCTTCCGTGACGTCGCCGGCAGCGGACTCGACGACCAGTCAGGAGATTTCCGCGATGTCCGAAGCACCCGCCGCACCGCGTCCCGCGTCGGCTGACCGCGCCCACCCGGCGGACCTCGACCTGCTGGTGGCCCCACCACGGGCCCGTACCGGCTGGAGGGTGCTGCCCGCCCGGGTCGGCGCCATGTGCGCCATCGAGCTGCAGAAGCTGCGCCACGACCGCACCGAGCTGTACACCCGGGCGGTCCAGCCGGCGCTGTGGCTGCTGATCTTCGGGGAGACGTTCACCCGGATCAGGGCGATCCCCACCGGCGGCATCCCCTACCTCGACTACCTCGCGCCCGGGATCATCGCCCAGTCCGCGATGTTCATCGCGATCTTCTACGGCATCATGATCATCTGGGAGCGGGACTCCGGGATCCTCACCAAGCTGCTGGTCACCCCCACCCCGCGGGCCGCGCTGATCGCCGGAAAGGCCTTCGCCGCCGGGGTGAAGGCGCTGGTGCAGGCGGTCGTGGTGGTCCTGATCGCGGCGCTGCTCGGGGTCGCGCTGACCTGGAACCCGCTGCGGCTGCTGGGTGTCGCGGTGGCCGTCGTCCTCGGCTCGGCCTTCTTCTCCTGCCTGTCCATGACGATCGCGGGCATCGTCCTGACCCGGGACCGCCTCATGGGCATCGGCCAGGCGATCACGATGCCGCTGTTCTTCGGCTCCAACGCCCTCTACCCGGTGCACGTCATGCCCGGCTGGCTCCAGGCCATCAGCAAGGTCAACCCCCTGAGCTACCAGGTCGACGCCCTGCGCGGCCTGCTCCTCGGCACGCCCTCCCACCTGCTCACCGACTTCCTGGTGCTGCTGGTGGCGGCGGCCATGGGCATCACGTCGGCGTCGTCGCTGCTGGGACGTCTGGCCCGCTGACACCGGCGAGGGGCGGCTCACCTCTTCTTCCAGAACGCCATCAGATCCGCGAGCGCCCTGATGATCTCGGGGCGCTGCGACGCCTCGGCCTGCCGCAGACTGATGGCGAGCGACAGAAGGATCATGGCGACGAAGAGGCCGACGGCGTAGACGAAGAGCTGGGGGGCGGCCACGGCCACCTGCTCCAGTACGGACCACATAGCGCCTCCCGGACATTTCCAGCCGCTGCGTCCGAGAGACTCCGGCAGGGCGCGAAGCCCCTCGACGAAGGCAGGTCGATCGATCTCCGTGGTGCTTTGTGTCGGGTCTGCGGCGCCGGCTGCTGCAGCCCGTGCGTCGGTCCCGGTCGAAGGTGAGGGGCCCGTACGTCGAGCAGCCCGGCACCCTGAGCGGTTCGGTCTTGTCGACGTCGGCGGAGGCGGGGCGGAACTCCTCGCCGCCGCCCGACCAGTTACTTCGTCGTATCAAGGTATCCGAGAGGGCGGCCCGAACCCGGGTGGCGCGCGCGCCCGTTCACTCGCGCGGACCCCTCGGAGCGTCGGCCGGTCGTCGCAACCTCAGCGCAGGGAAGGGATCTCGATGGCCGGACAGCGGTCCATGACCATCTCCAGGCCGGCCGCACGGGTGCGCTGGTACGCCTGCTCGTCGATGACGCCCAGCTGGAACCACACCGCTTTGGCGCCTTTCGCCACCGCTTCATCGGCAACGGCGCCGGCGAGGTCGCTGTTCACGAAAACGTCTACGACGTCGACGTCGAAGGGGATGGCTTCGAGAGAGGGATAACCCTGTTCTCCATGCACCGTCTCGGCCTTCGGGTGAACGGGGACGATCCGTTTGCCATAGCGCTGAAGGACCTCGGCGACTCTGTAGGCGGCGCGTCGCTCGTTCGACGAGAGACCGACGATCGCCCATGTGTCACCGAGTTCGTTGAGGATCTTGCGGACCGTCTCCGTCTCGCTGTGCATGCCGTGCCTCCGCTGGGTGGGATGTCCGTCCCAGAAGGGAACGACCTTCGACTCTGCGCCATTCCCAGCGGTTCCGCGTGAACCTGTGCGGCCACCAAGTCGCTCGCGATCGGCGCAGAAGGCCTGCGGGCTGGGGCGCTTCGGCGAGCCCTGGGTGGCGGAGGAGTTGACCGCACAGCACTGCCTGAGGCCCGGCCCACTCGGCCGTCCTTACCCTGGCGCGCTGTCGGGAGGTTCGGCCGGGCCCTGCTGGGGTCCGTCAGCCAGCACGTCGCTCACCATGCGAAGTGCCCGGTTGTCATCGTGCGTCCGGAGCCGGGATGAGGGCCGTCCGGCGGCCCCGTACGACCCGGGGACCCGGTCGGCCCATGAGGAGCGGGAACGACGGCTCTGTACGGACGCCGTCATCGGAAAAGCGCGTGGGTCTCCTGTTCGGTGGCCGCGTGGGAGACGAGGAGGAGTTCGTCACCCGGCTTCAGCCGCACCTCGGGTGCCGGGCACCGTGGGCTGGGCGTCGCGGACGGCGGTGGCGACAACGGACCCGGCCGGAAGCGCGATCTCGGTACTCCGTGGTGGAGACACGTCAGTCCACCGTGTCCCGTCCGCCGCGCGCTGGGGCCGAACAGTCCGCCGCCGCACGGCGCGGCGCCTGCGGCGGTGCGGCTGCCTGATCAAGAACACTTTCGAGGCGCCGCCAGAGCGTCGTCGTTCCGGTCGGCATCCGACCGGCAGACTGCTCCAGGACCACGGGCGTCTACGGGCTCCTCTCCGGTCATGTCGGCATCGCGGATCCATGCAGAGTCGCTCGAGTGGCGGACCGTTCGGAACGGGGGCCGCTCGGCTGCGCCGGGGGCCTGGCCCGCCTACGCTCGCCTCGTGCTCCGAATCATCGACGCCCGCAGCGGCGAGCCCACCGACGTCCGTCCGGGCCTGGTCCGGGTCCACGCGCACCCGGCCGGGGCCGACAGCTCCGCGCTGCGGGTGCTGCTGGTGGCCGACGTGCTGGCCAGGGCCCTGGAGCTCGGCGGAACACCCGTCGTCACGGTGGGCGCACCGCCCGCCGCGCTCCGGGCACGCGCCGACGACCTCGGCATCCGCCCCGCGGAGCCGGACGCACCGGGCATCGGACAGGTACTGCACGTGGTCGGAGTGCGGGGCGCCGCGCCCGACGGCGTACGTGTCGAGGTGGCCCCCGCGACCGGCCCCGCCGACACCGCCGCCCCGCCGTCGGCGCTGCGTCTCGCCCTGCTCGCCCGCCCCCGCAGGCAGCCGGCCGACCTCGACACGGCCAGCCTCACCGAGGCACGGGACACCCTGGTCCGCTGGCGCAAGGCCGTCGCCGCCTGGGCGACCCGCCCCTCCAAGCCGATCCCCGAGCAGGTGCGGCAGGAGCTGCGCACCGCCTGGGAGGACGATCTCGACGTCCCCGCCGTCCTGGACGTCCTGCGGTGCGTGGAGAGCGCCGACGACGTGCCGGACGGGGCGCGCTTCGAGACGTACGCCTACGCCGACCGGCTGCTCGGACTCGACCTCACCCGCGAGATCGGCACCTCGACGTGAGCACCCCGGCCGGGCAGGCCCCGCTGCGCAGGCTCATCGTGCTGCGGCACGCCAAGTCCGCGTGGCCCGAGGGCGTCCCCGACCACGAACGGCCGCTCGCGCCGCGCGGCCGCCGGGACGCGCCGGCCGCCGGGCGCGCGCTCGCCGAGGCCGACTGGCTGCCCGATCTCGCCCTGTGCTCGACCGCGGTCCGCGCCCGCCAGACCTGGGAGCTGGCCTCGGCCCAGTGGGGCACGCCATCGCCCGTACGACTCCAGCCACGCCTGTACGCCGCCGACGTCCCCGATCTGCTGGATGCCGTGCGCGAAGTGCCCGCCGTCGTGCGCACATTGCTGCTGATCGGGCACAACCCGGGGCTCGCCGAGCTGGTGCTGGAACTCGCCGGGGACGGCCTGAACGACACGCTCGACCGGGTCCGCACCAAGTTCCCCACCGCGGCCATCGCCGTCCTCGCCTGGCACGGCCCCGCCTGGGAGGCGCTGGCCCCCGGCGGGGCGCTCCTCACGAACGTGGTCGTGGCGCGCGGGAGGAAGCCGAAGTAGGGCAGGCTCAGCCGACGTGGATCCGGGGGCGCCGCTCCGGGTCCGGCTCCGCACGGCGCAGCACCTCCCGCGTGACCGGGGCGACCTCGCCGTCCCCGAACACCAGGAAGCGCAGCAGGTGGCTGAACGGGGCGCCCTCGGTCCAGTTGAAGTAGGCGTGCGGCACCTGGCCGGTGCGGTCGCGCAGCTCCATCAGGACCGCCGCGATGGTGTTGGGCACGGTCGCGCCCTGGACGCGCAGCCTGCGCACCCCGTGCTTCTCGTCGCCGTGGACGGTCAGATCGGCGGTGAAGTCCGAGGAGTCGGTGACGAAGACCTCCAGGAAGAGCACCGGCCGCCCGTCCGGGATGTGCGTCTGCTCCCGCTGGCTGGACTCCTTGGCGCGGTACTCCCCGGTGGTGTGCTCCTGCGGCTCGTTGGCGATGAGCAACAGCGGCCCGCTCGCCGCGGCCTCGTCGATCAGCCGGGCCGCAGCTTCGTCGAACGTGACCGTCGCCGCCCGCAGTTCGAAGGCGCGGTGCACGCGCGAGGCGAACGAGGTGACGAGGATCGCCACGATGAAGATCAGCGCGATCTTGATGCCGTCGGGCCGCTCGATCACGTTGGTGACCAGGGTGTACGCGAGGACGGCGGTGATCGTGCCGAAGCCGAGTGCGGCGGCCCGGTGGCCGCGCCGGTGCACGGCGACCGTCGAGGCGAACGCCGCGGAGAGCATCAAGACGAGCACACCCGTCGCGTACGCACCGCTCTGGGCGTCGACGTCCGCGTGGAACCACAGCGTGATGAGGACCGCGGCCGCCATGAAGACCAGCACGAGGGGCCTGACGGCGCGGGTCCACTCGGGGGCCATGCCGTAGCGCGGCAGATAGCGCGGCACCAGGTTGAGCAGTCCGGCCATCGCGGAGGCGCCCGCGAACCACAGGATCGCGATCGTCGAGATGTCGTAGACCGTGCCGAAGGCCCCGCCCAGGTGCTCGTGCGCGAGATACGCGAGCGCGCGACCGTTGGCCGGGCCGCCGCTCTTGAAGGCGTCCTGCGGGATCAGGATCGTCGTCGCCAGGCTGGACAGCAGCAGCAGACAGCTCATGATCACGGCGGCGGTGGTGAGCAGTTTGCGCGTGTCGCGCACCCGGCCGGCCGGATCCGCGTAGGTGTCCGTCGGGTCGCCCTTGACCTGCGGCATCACCGCCACGCCCGTCTCGAAGCCGGACATGCCGAGCGCCAGCTTCGGGAAGACGAGCAGCGCCACGCCGATCATCGCGAGCGGCGATGAGTGCTCGGCGGTCATCGCGTGCGTCCAGTCGCCGATCCGCACCGGGTGGCTGAGCACTTCCCAGGCCGAGACGGCGATCACGACGACGTTGAGCGCGAGGTACGTGGCCACCAGGGCGACCGCGATACCGATGGCCTCCTTGAACCCCTTCAGGAACACGGCGCCGAGCGCGGCGACCAGGAGCAGGGTGATCCAGGTGTTGCCGCCGTCCATCCAGTGCGGAGCGAAGGGGTTCTCCACGACGTGGGCGGCGGCGTCCGCGGCCGACAGGGTGATCGTGATCAGGAAGTCGGTGGCCGCGAAGCCGAGGAGCACGAGGACGAGGACCTTCCCCGCCCACCACGGCAGCAGCCGCTCCAGCATGGCGATC
This sequence comes from Streptomyces sp. NPDC051104, assembly GCF_040682835.1. Lineage (NCBI taxonomy): Bacteria > Bacillati > Actinomycetota > Actinomycetes > Kitasatosporales > Streptomycetaceae > Streptomyces > Streptomyces sp. NPDC051104. The sequence continues at coordinate 52,375 of NZ_JBFBBS010000035.1, forward strand.
GAGCCCTCGCCGTGCGGACTCTCGTGGGCCACCCGGCGGTACACCGGGAGCGCGCCGAACAGGGTCAGCGCGATCAGCACGAGCGTGGCGAGCGGCGACAGGAGCCCGGCCGCGAGCGCGGCGATCCCGGGCTGGTAGCCGAGGGTGGAGAAGTAGTCCACGCCGGTCAGGCACATCACCCGCCACCAGGCGTGGCCCTCGTGCCCGTCGTCCCGGGTGGCGTGCGGGCCCGGGTGGCGCGCCGCGCGCTCGCTCAGGCCCTCCAGGAGCCAGGCCCGGCAGCGGGCCGCGGCGGTGGAGGGCCGCGAATGGCCGGGCTCGGCGGCGTCCGGGCTCTCCACCTGGGTGCCGGTCATGCGGTGTTCTCCCTGTGATCGTCGGGCGGTCGGACAACGACGAGCGAGTATCCACTACGGGGTGGTGTGCCCGGATGTCGGGGGCGAACCCCGGGACGCGCCCATGCGGGTGACGGGGAGGCGGCCACGCGCGGGGGCTTACGCCGGTGACGAGTGCCACGCGCGCGGTGGCTTTCGGATGGCCGTGGCGAGCCCACGCGCGCGGGGGCTTTCCCACAACCGTGACTAGCGCCGCACGCGCGGGGGCTTTCCCATACCCGTGATCAGCGCCACGCGCGCGTGGCGTGGGCGGCGGCGGCGGGACCGGCCCGCCTGCGGAACCCTGGCGGGTGCCGCATACGCTGGCATGATGCAGGACGAGTACCGCACAGTCGCCCGCGCGGGCGTGCACGAGACCGAGGTCAACCGCTCCCGTTTCCTGTGCGCGCTCGCCCCGGCCGCCACCGAGGAGGAGGCGCAGGAGTTCATCGCGGGCGTCCGCAAGGAGCACGCCGACGCCACCCACAACTGCTACGCGTACGTCATCGGCGCCGACGCCGCGATCCAGAAGGCGAGCGACGACGGCGAACCGGGCGGCACCGCGGGCGTCCCCATGCTCCAGATGCTGCTGCGCCGAGACATGCGGTACGTCGTCGCCGTCGTCACCCGCTACTACGGCGGCGTGAAGCTGGGGGCGGGCGGGCTCATCAGGGCGTACGGGGGAGCGGTCGGCGAGGCGCTGGACGCGCTCGGCACCCTCACCCGCCGCCGCTTCCGGCTCGCCACGGTGACGGTCGACCACCAGCGCGCGGGCAAGGTGCAGAACGACCTGCGCGCGACGGGCCGCGAGGTACGGGACGTGCGCTACGGCGAGAACGTCACCATCGAGGTCGGGCTGCCGGACGCCGACGTCGAGGCGTTCCGTGCGTGGCTCGCCGATGTGACGGCGGGCACGGCCCGGTTGGAGCTGGGCGGAGAGGCGTACGGGGACGCATGACGGACGCACCGGACGTCTGACGGGCCGTCGGGCCGCCCCCGTCCCGGGCGGCCCGGTACGGGAGTAACCGCCCGTGATGTCGGACCCGGCCGTTAGTCTCGGGGATCATGAGGCTGCTGCACACTTCCGACTGGCATCTGGGCCGGGCGTTCCACCGCGTGAACATGCTCGACGCCCAGGCCGCGTTCATCGCCCACCTCGTCACCACCGTGCGCGAGCGCGGTGTGGACGCGGTCGTGGTGTCGGGAGACGTGTACGACCGGGCGGTGCCGCCGCTCGCCGCGGTCGAGCTGTTCGACGACGCCCTGCACCGCCTCGCCGACCTCGGCGTGCCCACGGTGATGATCTCCGGGAACCACGACTCGGCGCGCCGCCTGGGCGTCGGCGCCGGCCTCATCGGCCGCGCGGGCATCCATCTGCGCACGGAGCCCGCGGCCTGCGGAATCCCGGTCGTACTGGGCGACGCGCACGGGGACGTGGCGTTCTACGGCCTGCCGTATCTCGAACCTGCCCTGGTCAGGGACGACTTCGCGGTCGAGAAGACGGGCCATGAGGCAGTGCTCGCGGCCGCCATGGACCGGGTCCGCGCCGACCTGGCCACGCGCGCCCCGGGCACCCGCTCCGTCGTCCTCGCCCACGCCTTCGTCACCGGAGGCGAACCCAGCGACAGCGAGCGGGACATCACGGTCGGCGGGGTCGCCGCGGTGCCGGCCGGCGTCTTCGACGGCGTGGACTACGTGGCGCTGGGCCATCTGCACGGCAGCCAGACCATCACCGAGCGCGTGCGCTACTCGGGCTCCCCGCTGCCGTACTCCTTCTCGGAGGCCGGCCACCGCAAGAGCATGTGGCTCGTCGACCTCGGCGCCGACGGCTCGGTCGCGGTGGAGCGCGTCGACTGCCCGGTGCCGCGGCCCCTGGCCCGGCTCCGCGGGCATCTGGAGGACCTGCTCGCCGACCCGGAGCTGGCGCGGCACGAGGAGGCGTGGGTGGAGGCCACGCTCACCGACCCGGTGCGGCCCGCCGAGCCCATGGCCCGGCTGACCGAGCGCTTCCCGCACACCCTCAGCCTCGTCTTCGACCCCGAGCGCGCCCCCGAGGACCCCGGCGTCTCGTACGCGCGCAGGCTGGCGGGCCGCTCCGACCAGCAGATCGCGGAGGACTTCGTGGCCCATGTGCGCGGGGCGGGACCCGACGAGCGCGAACGGGCCGTGCTGCGGGAGGCGTTCGACGCGGTGCGCGCCGACCAGGCGGTCCGGGAGGGCGCCCGGTGACCTCGCACACACGTGGAACGGAGGGGGACCAGTGAGGCTGCACCGGCTCGACATCACCGCCTTCGGCCCGTTCGGCGGCACCCAGAAGGTCGACTTCGACGCCCTGTCGGCGGCCGGACTCTTCCTGTTGCACGGGCCGACCGGAGCCGGCAAGACATCGGTCCTGGACGCCGTGTGCTACGCGCTCTACGGAGCCGTGCCCGGCGCCCGGCAGAGCGGTCAGGGCCTGACCCTGCGCAGCGACCACGCCGCGCCGGGGACGCGCACCGAGATCCGGCTCGAACTCACCGTTGCCGGACGGCGGCTGGAGATCACCCGGCAGCCGCCCTGGGAGCGCCCGAAGAAGCGCGGCAGCGGCACGACGACCGACAAGGCCCAGACCTGGCTGCGCGAGTACGACAGCGCTGCCCGCACCTGGAAGGACCTCAGCCGCTCCCACCAGGAGATCGGCGAGGAGATCACCCAGCTGCTCGGCATGAGCCGCGAGCAGTTCTGCCAGGTCGTGCTGCTGCCCCAGGGCGACTTCGCCCGCTTCCTGCGCGCCGACGCCGAGGCCCGCGGCAAGCTGCTCGGCCGCCTCTTCGACACCCACCGCTTCGCCGAGGCCGAGAAGCGCCTCGCGGAGCGGCGCCGGACCACGGAGGCCGAAGTACGGGACGGCGACGCCGCGTTGCTCGCCGACGCCCACCGCATGCAGCAGGCGGCCGGTGACCCCGTGCCCCTGCCGGACCTCGCCCCCGGCGACCCGGGGCTCGCCGAAGCCGTCCTGCGCTGGGCCGCCGTCGCCCGCAGCACGGCCCGTGAGCGCCTGGCCATCGCCCAGTGCGCGCGTACGGCCGCCGAGTCGGGGCGGGCCGCCGCCGAGCGTGCCCTGGACGACGTACGCGAACGGGCCCGGCTCCAGCGCAGGTTCGCCGAGGCCCGGGAGCGTGCGGCCCTCCTTGAGCAGCGGGCTGATGCGCACCGGGAGGCGCGGGAGCGGATGGAACGCGCCCGCAAGGCCGAGGCCGTGGCGCCCGCCCTGGACCTGCGCGACTCCGCGGAGGCCGAGCACCGGCGTGCCGCCGACGCCGAGGCACGCGCGCGTGCCCGGCTCCCGGAAACCGACGCGGACGCCGGGGCCGCAGGGCTCGCCGCCGCCGCGCGCCGGGCGACGGAGGAGCTGGGCGGCCTGGAATCGGCCCGCCGCGCCGAGCGGCGACTGGGTGAACTCGCGGCCGAGCGGACGGAGATGGACCGCCAGGAGCGTGCCGACGAAGAGGTCCTGCACGACGCCGAGGGCTGGCTCGCCGACTGGGAGCAGACCCGAGCCGCCCTGCAGGAACGGATCGACTCCGCCCAGGAGGCCGCCACCCGCGCCGAGCAACTCGCCGTGCAGCGCGAACCGGCCCGGAACCGGCTGAGGGCGGCCCGTGAGCGCGACCGGCTCGCCCAGGACGCCGAAGCGGCCCAGGCCCGCGCCCTCGCCTCCCGGGAGCGCGCACTCGCGGTCCACGAACACTGGCTCGACCTCAAGGAACAGCGACTGAAGGGCATCGCCGCGGAACTTGCAGCCGGGCTCCTCGACGGCGAACCCTGCGCCGTCTGCGGCGCCACCGACCACCCCGCGCCCGCCCGGAAGGTGGCCGGACACGTCGACCGGGAAGCGGAGGAGCGGGCGCTCGCCGCCTATCGGCACGCCGAGGAGCAGCACGCCGAGGACGAACGGCGACTCGCCGCCGTACGGGAGGCGCTGGCCGCCGCGACCGCCGAGGCGGGAGATACGCCGACCGGCGAACTCGCCGCGCAAACGGACGAACTGGAGCGGCTCTACAGCGCCGCACGGGCGGGCGCCTCGCATCTGCACCCGGCACAGGAAAAGCTGCGGCGGGCCGAGCAGGAGCGCGAGCGGCGCAGTGCGGCCCGGCAGGAGGCCGCCCTGCGCGTGGCGGCGCGCGTCTCCCGCCGGGACGCGCTGGAGCATGAACGGACGGATCTCGAAGAGGAGTTGGGCCGAGTCCGGGGCGACGCCGTGAGCGTGACCGCGCGCGCCGCGCAGCTGGAGCGCCGGGCCGCGGTCCTCACCGAGGCCGCCGACGCGGCCCGCGCCGCCGAGGACTGCGCGCAGCGCCTCAAGGAGGCCGACGCACGCCTGGCCGACGCGGCCTTCCGCGCCGGCTTCGACACTCCGCAGGCCGCGGCCGCCGCCCTCCTCGACGACACCGCCCATCGCGAGCTGCAACGACGCCTGGACGCCTGGCAGCAGGAGGAGGCCGCCGTCCGTGCGATGCTCGCCGAGGCCGACACCGCGGCGGCGGCCCAGCAGCCGCCGGCCGACCTTGCCGGCGCCGAGCGGGCCGCCGAGGCCGCGGCCCGCCGGTTGCAGGCGGCGGTCTCCGCCCAGGACGAGGCGGCCCGCCGCTGCGCGGAACTCGACCGGCTGTCCGCGCGCGCGACCGCGTCCGTACGGCGCCTCGCGCCGCTGCGCGACGAGTACGACCGGGTGGCCCGGCTGGCGTCCCTCGCCGCCGGCACCTCCGCCGAGAACGAACGCAGGATGCGCCTGGAGTCGTACGTGCTGGCCGCCCGCCTCGAACAGGTGGCGGCCGCCGCGACCGTACGGCTGCAGCGCATGTCCTCGGGCCGCTACACCCTCGTCCACTCCGACGACCGGTCCGGACGCGGCCGCAGCGGCCTCGGGCTGCATGTCGTCGACGCGTGGACCGGGCGGGAGCGCGACACCGCGACCCTGTCCGGCGGGGAGACGTTCTTCGCCTCCCTGGCCCTCGCCCTCGGCCTCGCGGACGTCGTCACCGACGAGGCGGGCGGGGTGCGCCTGGACACGCTGTTCATCGACGAGGGGTTCGGCAGCCTGGACGACCAGACCCTCGACGAGGTCCTCGACGTGCTCGACTCGCTGCGCGAGAGGGACCGCAGCGTGGGCATCGTCAGCCATGTCGCTGACCTGCGGCGCCGTATCCATGCGCAGCTGGAGGTCGTGAAGGGCCGGACGGGTTCCGTCGTACGGCAGCGGGGAGTCGGCTGAGCGGCGGTCAACGGCCGAGAGAACGGCGGGGGAGGGCGAGGAGTACACCACGCCCGCCGCAACGACCGGGACGTGTTGTCCTGGAGTGCCACGACGCAGCTGGACGTACGCCATCTGACCTGGCGGCAGTGGAACTTCTTGACGCACGTGGGGCTGCGCGGCTACCTGCCCGAAGGGCGCGTCGATCGCGCGTTCGCGGGCGTTCCCGCGGGCCACCGCGCCGGGACGGCTCCCCGGCTGAGGTGAAGCTGCAGGCGATCGCGAAGTACGGCCTTCCCGGCACGGCGATGGTCCAGGATCCGACGCTTCGGGAGCTGGACATGTACCGGCGTATCCGATGGTGCGGCGAAGGCGCTGTGCAAGCGGCGCGAGGAGCTGTTCGTCGTCGAGGACATCGACCTCCGGCGGATGAAGGTGCGCGTCTCGTCCTGCCGCCGGGCAGGCCTCGGTGACGTCGCGCCTCGCCGCTTCCCCCAGGCTGCCACCACAGGGAGGGATCCGCTCGGCCACCCGTTCGGCAGCACGCCGTGCCTGCGGGCCGGGGCACCCCTAGCATGCTGACTGTGCGACCCATTCTCCCGAAGATCGAGGGCGGCCGGGTACAGGGCCTCCTGCAGCTCATCGAGGACGGCATCCACCTCGTCGTCGCGGCGTTCCTCGTACTGCTCGTGGGGCTCCTGACCGTAGGGGTCGTCCACGACGTCATCAGGTCGATCCAGGGGCCGTACCGCGAGGAGACGGTCGTCCTCTCCGCCCTGGACAACAGCCTTGTGCTGTTCATCGTGGCCGAGCTGCTCCACACCGTCCGCCTCACCATCAGGAACCAGACCCTCGACGCGGAGCCGTTCCTTGTCGTCGGCCTGATTGCCGGCATCCGCAGGGTGCTCATCGTGACGGCCGAGGCGGAGAAGTCCTTCCGTTGGAACGTCGAGGGCATGGAACTGCTCGTCCTGGCGGGGCTGATCCTCGTGATGGCGACAGCCGTGTACGTGTGGCGGCGCTCCACGCGGCCGGGAGACTACTTCCCGCTCCAGGAGACGCGGCGCTCTCCGTCGCCGGCGCCGTCACCCGCCCCCGTGCGCGGGTCCTGATCCGTCACCTTCCGCCGCCAAGGCCGCCCGCACCCGCTGCTCCTCTCGAGCAGAGCCGACGTCCCGTTCCAGGGGTGTGCGGCTCACGGCCGTCGCGAGGTCCTCCAAGGCCCGTTTTTGCAGTTCCGCCTCGCGCCTCACGACCGGGCTCCGGTCCCCGGCGGGGGCGCCCTCCCACGCGTGAAGCGCCTCCTCCACACGCCCCCAGTCCGGATTCCTGTGCTCGCGCACGTCGACTGCCGCCTGCGCGGTGTCCGCCTCCAGGGCCTCGGCGAACCGCTCCGCCTCGGGGACGAAACGGCTGTCGGCCCCAGGGACGTGGCTTTCCATGAGCATCGCCGCCCGGCCGAACCCCTTGAGCGCCTCCTGCGCCTCCTCCGCCTCGCGCGACGTCAGACCCCTGGGGCGGACCGGTTCCTGCCGTGCCCGGTCGTAGGCCTCCTGCCAGGCGGCACGCGCCTCCCTGCTCGCCAGCAGTGCCCTGCGCATGTCGGCGTGATGCTCCCGGGTCGGTTCGGCGTAGTTGCGGAGCACCGCGGCCGCGTAGCGGCCGTTGGCGGCGAGCCAGTCCGCAAGCCGGCCCGGCAGCCGGGGCGTCTCCCATGCGGGGAACACCACGTACGCCAGCATTGCCAGGACCCCGCCGAGCAAGGTGAGCACCACCCGCTCCGGGACCGTCTGCTCCCATGCCTGGCCGCCCATGCCGAGCAGGAAGACGACGTACGCGGCAGTGAAGCACTGGGAGTAGGCGTAGCCGGTACGGATCACCGTGTACGACAGGCCCGCCGAGACCACCGTCAGCGCGCCCAACACATGGGCGTCCGGGCCCAGGGCCCGCACCATCCCGGTGGCGAGCGCCACCCCCGCCAGGGTCCCGGCGAGACGGGCCACCGCACGCGCGTACGTCCGGTGGAAGTCCGGCCGCATCACCATCACCGAGGCGATGGGCGCCCAGTAGCCGTGGCCCAGGGGTAGCCGGGCGGCGATCAGATAGCCGAGCGTGGCCACCGCCGCCAGGCGTACGGCGTGCCGGAACACGGGCGAGTCCCCACGGAGCTCACGGCGGACCGCCCGGACGACGACCGGGACCAGCCGGAACATCGTCGGGCGCACCAGGAACTGGGCGCCCGCGGGGCCGGGCGGCGTGGGTGTCTTCCCGCGCGCGTCGCCGCTCCCGGCGATCTCCAACGCCTCGCCGAGCAGGTCGACGAGCCGCTCGGCGGCCTGCCGCGCGGGGCCCTCCAGCACCTCGTGATCCTCGTCGACGCGCAGGACGTCCGTGCTCCTGGGCGGCACCTCGGCGGGAGTGCCGCGGCGGATCGAACGGGCGGCCGCGTCCAGGACGTCGGCGGCCGCGTCGAGCAACTCCCGCGCGCGGTCCCGCCCGGGTCCCTCCGCCGGGGCGCCGACGTCCGGGTCGGCGAGCGCGGCGACGACCGGCCGAATGCGCTCGGCGAGTCCCCGGGGGCCGTGGAGGACGGGGGGACGGGTGCGGGCCTGTGACGGCGTCACGGCGGCCGCGTCCCTGGCCGTCATCAACGGCTCCGGGTCGAACGGGGCGGTCGGGTCGTGCCGCAGCCGGCGGGCGTAGTCCGCCACGGCGGCCAGGGCGTCGGCGAGCGCGTCACGATGCGCCCCCCAACGGCGGATCGGGAACAGCAAGATCAACACGGCCTGCGCCACGCCTCCGAGCGCGATGACCCCGGCGTGCTCCAGGGCTCGTCCGACGCTCGTGGGCAGGGTGATGGTCACCAGCATGCTGCCGACGGTCGTCGCTGCGACGATCCCAGCGGTCGATCCGACGGCCCACGCCATCCCCGCAGCAAAGGCCCATACGGCCAGCAGTGGGAGGAACGTCACGAGTCGCCCCGCCGCCAGGTAGCCCACGAGGGTGCTGAGCGCCAGGCCCGCGCCCGCGCCGAGCGCGATCACCTTGCGTGGACGCCAGGTGCGCTGGAAGGTGGCCCCACCCGCGGAGTAGGCGCCGAGGGCGGCGGACGCGGCGTACGCAGGGGAGACCAGCCACAGCGCCGGCCCGATGACGATCGCCACCCCAGCGGCCGTGCGCAGCGCGAGCAGGGGCTCCAGCCGCGTCTCCTCGATCGTGAGCCCGGATCGCACGACCTCCCCGAAGGCCCGCAGCCACGTCACGGGTGTGAGCCTAGCCGGAACGCCATGCCGGGTCGCGTCGGCCGCGCCGCCACCTCCCGGCGCCGCCACGTCGGTCAGCACCTGTGTGGTGGCCCGCACCGGTCCGCGGCTCCCTCCGGTCACCAGGTGGACGCGGTCACGCAATCCGAGATCCGCTGCGCTGCCCCGATCGTCGATGGTGAAGAAGAGCGCGTTCACCGGCATCCCCGCCGGGCACGGTGGGCCCAGGTCAGGCGGGGGGCGAGCTTCTTGACCCTGTTCGTCCGGACGTTGATGAGGGTCGGGCGTTCCCGGTCTTCGACTCCGGCGCGGAGCATCTTGGCGAGCTCATCGGTGTCGGTGGCTTCGTGAGCGTCGATGCCGTAACTCGCGGCTGTGGCCACAATATTCAGCTCGGGCAGGTCCAGTCCGGGAACTCCGGCGGCACTCTCGATCTCGGCGAACTGCTTGAGGACGCCGTATTCCCCGTTGGAGGAGACGACGATCGTCAGCGGGATCTTGTGGCGGGCAGCGGTCCACAGGGATGTGATCGCGTAGTGCATCGACCCGTCGCCCATGAGGGCGATCACCGGGCGGTCCGGGGCGCCGAGTTGAGCGCCGACAGCAGCGGGCAGCCCGAATCCGAGGCCCCCGCCGACAGCGGACATGTGGGAGAGGGAGGCGCCGGGCCGTACGTATGACGTGATCGGGACTTCGTTGGAACCGGCTTCGGTCACGAACAGGGCATCCGCCGGGGCGGCGTGGCCGACGGCCGCCCACAGGTCCGCGGCCTGCATCGGGGCTGCGGCCCCTTCCGGACGCGGTACCTCGGGCCGGGCCTGGGGGGCCGTGCGCGACGATTCGGAGATCTCGCCCAGCACAGCCTCCACCGTGGCCCGGATGTCCGCCACGTAGGCGTCGCCGACGGGTGCGCGGGCGGCCTCGTCCGGGTCGCTCGTGATGTGGATGAGGGATGTGCCCTCGGGCAGATACGGGCCCGGGGATATAGGGGTAGTAGCGGAAGACCGGGCCGCCCAGGGCCAGGACGAGGTCGTGGCCCTTCAGTTCTTCGGAGATCCAGCCGGCGCCGGGCGGGAGCAGGCCCTGGTAGAGGGGGTGGTTCTCCGGGAACCCGGACAGGCCCGGCAGCGGTGCCGTCCACACGGCGGCCTTGGTACGCTCGGCCAGCTTCACGACCGGGTCCCAGGCTCCGGCGTGCTCCAGGTCGCCGTGGACCACGAAGGCGGGCGACTTCGCGTCGGACAGCCGGCCGGCGATCTTCTTCGCCAGGTCCTTTCGGAACCCTCCGGCGTGGATGACCTGGCGGTCCCGGATCGCCTCGATCTCCGCGACCTGGGCGTCGTTGAGCTCGTGGGCGCGTCGTCCATCGGCACCGAGACGAAGACCGGTCCGGTGGGCGGGGACATCGCGACGTGGATGGCACGGGCGAGGACCGCGGGTACTTCGCTCGCGATGGCCGGCTCGGCCGTCCATTTTGCGAACGGACGCGGGACCATGGTGGCGTCCTCGTTGGTCAGGAGCGTCTTCTGATTCTGCATGGTCCGACGCTGGTTGCCCGCGATGACGATGAGCGGCGTCTTGTTCAGGTAGGCGTTGTACAGGGCGCCCATGCCGTTGCCGAGACCGGGCGCGGTGTGCAGCATGACCAGCGCGGGACGTCCGGTGACCTGCGAGAAACCGTCGGCCATGCCGACCGGCACCATTTCCTGCAGACCCAGGAGGTAACGGAAGTCCCTGGGGAATTCCTCCATCAGGGTCAGTTCGGAGGAGCCGGGATTGCCGAACCACGTGTTCAGCCCGTGCTTTCTGAGCAGATCGATGGTGGCTTCACGGACAGTCGTCACAGCATGTCCCTTCGTCGCGCACTTGCGTCGTCGCTTCGAGACCGGTCGGTGATGCCCGGAGTTCCTGATCCGGCCGCCGGTCCGATTGCAGAACCGGTAGGGCATTGATGCCTTGCCAGACACTAAGAATGTCCTGTATTCCCTGGCGTCGTCGCCCGTCAGGGAATACGGGATTTCCTTCGGCGCTGTTCCTCGCGAACTACGCGTCCAGGGTCCACCTCCTCGTCCGGGGGGTGACCTCAACGCGGACATGTCGCGCTACCTGGTGGACCAGGTGGAACGGCACCCGCGGGTACCGGATAACGCGCCAGCGGTACGCCGGATTTCTCTCTCGCGCTGCTAAATTCGCTACCGCCTGCCCGGCGGAGTTCCCGCCCCCGACCACGGCGACCGGATCCGCCTGGCAGAGACTGGCCTCGTGGACCGTCGCCGCGTAGTAGACGCTGATGCCCTCCAGGCGGTCGATGCCGGGCACCTCGAGCCTGCGGTACCACACCCCCGAGGCGAGCACCTTCCGTTTTCTTGCGCACCGTGGCGCACCCTCGTTCCTGGTCGGCGGTTCGGGTGCCGCCGAGCGGCTACGGCAGTACGGAGGCCAGCGAGTTCGGCAGACCGGATTTGAGGTGGTTCCACTCGCCTTCGCTCACGTGGCGTTCCAGAACCTCGAACACGGTGTGCACGACTCGTTCGATGCCGCCGTCGACCGCGTAGGGAAAGTCGTCCCGGACGCGCTGGAGGAATTCCTCGCCGCTCAGCTTCACCGGTGTCTCGGACGGCTTCCATCCGTCGTAGTAGACGCCGCGGATCAGGGTCGGAAGCTGCGCCCCGAAGTGCGCGGCCCCGTCGACGGAGAGCCGGTCCCGTAGCCGGTGCAGGACGGCGCGCAGTGCGGCGTACGACTGCTTGCGGCGTTCCTTGGGCCAGCCGTTGGCTTCCTCGATGTCCTTGAGGAGCCGGTTGGCCTTGTCCACCATGGTGTCGAAAGAGGAGAAACCCGTTTCGGCCATCTCATGGCCCCTTTCACTCCCGGAGCGCGCGGCGGTGTCGGACCGTTGTCCCACACCGCCTGGCTCCTCGGCTCAACGACCGCCGCTCTCGCTGCTCTCGGTGATCTGGATGTGACGGGGTTTGGCGACCTCCGCCTTCGGGACGGTGACCGTGAGTACACCGGCCGACATCTGCGCTGTGACCTTCTCGGCGTCCACCTCTCCGGGCAGCCGCAGCCGGTACTCGAAGGCACCGGTCCGGCGGGTGCCACGGCGCAGGACGCCCTTGCGCTCCTTTTCCTTGATCTCTCCGGTGACCACCAGTTCCTGTCCGTTGGCCTCGACGTCGATGTCCTTGCTGTTGACGCCAGGGAGTTCGATCTCGACCTCGAAGGCGTCGTCGGTCTCCGTGACGTCCGCGAGGGGGGTCCACGCGGCCGCGGGTGCGGCGCCGCCCACTGTGGATTCGAGCAATCCGCTCATCTGGTTGAGCAGTTCGTCGAACTCCATCAGCGGATTGCGGGCCCACCCGAGGGGCCGCTCCGTTGTTCCGCCACTGCGGTGGCGCCGGACGGGCAGGGTCATCGCCCATCACCTCCGTCTTCTCGTGGGTTCGCGGCAGTACCGCCTTCTTCGCCCGGCGCGGCGGACCGGCCGGGCGGAGCACAGATGTCATCGGGCAGGCTCTGCGCACGCGATTCGCGTGCCGCTTCGCGCAGTGCCTTACGGAACGTCCAGGACCCCATGCCCGTCCCCCCACGGTCCGCTCGAGATCCTCGCGTGGTGGGCCGCGCTCGTCGAGAGCCTCGTCCGTCAGCCGGGGATACGCTCCATACGAATCCGGAGTCTCGGGGACTGCGGTTTCGTCGGGCTCCCGCGGCGGCCGCCCCATCGTGTTCACCCTCCCGCAGTGGTTTGCCGACCCGCCATCGACTTCTCTACCCACTGGCGCAGGACGTGCGCGGGTGCCGCGCCGGCCTGCTGGGCGACGGTCCTTCCCTTGTCGAGGACGAGCAGGGTCGGCACCGCCTGTACCTCGAAACGCTGCGACAGCCGCGGGTTCTT
>NZ_JBFBBS010000036.1:0-61577 GCF_040682835.1 Streptomyces sp. NPDC051104
CCATCTCCCCGGCCCATTCCCCCTGCATGCCTACAAGACTGGCCCCGGCTCCACTCAGCCGGGGCCAAAACGCGAGATTTTCAGCAGCCTTCTAGCGGCTCTCCTGAGCAGTCGCCGGCCGGCCCCCGGATGCGAACGCTCAGATCAGTGGCTTGCCGAACCAGTGCTCCGCGTACGGGTTGTCGTTGTACGGCGCCGTCTCGACGTAGCCGAGGCGGGCGTACAGGGTCCGGGCCTCGACCAGGTCGCCCCGGGTGTCGAGCACCATACGCCCGGCGCCCAGCGCGCGGGCCGCGTCCTCGGCGGCGGTCACGAGGAGCGGGGCGCCGCCCTTGCCGCGCACGTCCTGGTGCACGAAGACCCGCTTGAGCTCGGCAGTCGCCGGATCCATCAGGCGGACGCCGGCCGTGCCCGCCGGGCGGCCGTCGTGGCGGGCCACCAGCAGCACCCCGCCGGGCGGCGCCAGGTAGTCGCCCCTGTCGGCGGCGATCTCGCGTTCCAGCTCGTCAGGGTCCGTGCGACGCCCCTCGTGCAGCAGGTACCAGCGGTCGCTGACCTCCGTGTAGTACGCCCGCCACAGCGCGGCGGCGACCGGGGAGTCGAAGGGTTCCGGGGCGATCGTCCAGCTCATGCGGGACATTCTCCGGAAGGCCCGGGAGGGGCGCGCAAACGAATTACGTGCGTCCCTCCCGGCCGTCCGGCGGCACGGGGCGGGCGGCTCGTTTGGGGGCGGCCGTCCGGGCAACCCGGGCGGGAGACGGCCCGCCGGGCCGTAAGACCTGAAGGCGACCCCGGAAGGCACCCATGTCCACAGGCTGGATCATCGCTCTGATCGTGATCGTGATCGTGGCGGCCGCCCTAGCGGGCGCTGCCGCCGTGTCCCCACGGGCGCGGGGCGCGGTCGGCGGTCGGAGCCTGAAGCGCCGCTACGGACCGGAGTACGAGCGGACCGTGGCCCGGCACGACGGCGACACCAAGGCCGCGGAGCGCGAACTGACCGAGCGGCTGAACAAGTACGGCCCGTTGAACGAGCACCCGCTGGAGCCGGCCGAGCGCGAACGGTACGCGGCGCGCTGGGCCGCCGCGCAGGAGCGCTTCGTCGACTCACCGGGTGAGGCGGTGGCCGAGGCGGACCGCCTGCTCGCCGAGCTGGCGGGCGTGCGGGGCTTCCCGGACGGCGCGCGCTACGAGGAGCAGCTCGACGCGCTGTCCGTGCACCACGCCCACCACGTCCACGGCTACCGCCGGCTGCACCGGGCCGCCCACGCACCGGACACCGGCATCTCCGCGGACGGCTCGGCCACCGAGGAGATGCGCGAGGCCATGCTGGAGGCGCGTGCGCTCTTCGAGGACCTGGTGGCACCCTCGCGCCGGCAGTCGGCCGGCCCCACGGAGAAGACGCCCCGGCACGCCGCCGGCGGCGCCGGGCAGTCCCGTCTGCCGTGGGCTTTCCACAGGCAGCATGTGAAGGGGAGTTGAGGGCGATGACGGAATGGACACCGGGCGGCGCCTCCGAACGCCCGGAAGCGTCGGGGCGCCGGCCCGACACCGGAGAGCCCCGGTCGGCGGCGGAGTTCCGGCCCGATACGGGTGAGGGCCGGTCGGGCGTGGAGTTCCCGCCGGAGGCAGGGGAGACCCGGGCCGCGGGCGAGTACCGGCCCGGGACGGGTGAGCCCCGGCCGGCCACGGAGTTCCGGCCCGATGCCGGCGAGTCCCGGCCGGCCGCGGCGGGCTCCTCCCCGGAGCCCCGGCTGCTACCGCGGGACGAGTGCGACAAGTTCGAGCTGCGGTTGCAGCACGCGGTCGGCAGGTTCGTCGACCGGCCCAAGGAGGCCGTGGAGGAGGCGGACCAGGTGGTCCAGGAGGTCGCCTCGCGCCTCGCGGAGGCCGTGTCCTCCCGGCGCCGGACCCTGAAGGCGTCCTGGCAGGAAACGGGCGACGCCGCCCACCCGACGGGCGACACGGAACAGCTGCGACTGGCGCTCCGGGACTACCGGGCGACGGCGGAGCGGCTGCTGAACATGTGAGCGGCCCCCGGCGAGCGGGGCCGCCGGATGTGAGCGGCCCCCGGCGAGCGGGGCCGGCCCGGATGACACCTCCGGGCCGGCCCCGCTCGCTGTGTCACCGCGTCGGCCCGGCGGCCGCTCGGCTCGACGGCCGCTGTGGTCGGCCTGCACCATCCAGATGACCCTGCGCAGGAAGTGCACGACGGCCCCGATGTCGTGAGACGTGCCGCCTTCCCGGCCCCGCTCCCCGGCCCCGCTCCCCGGCGCTCAGCCCGCCCCTGAGCGCCCCCCGTGGCGTTCGCGCCACTCGTCGACGACCGCCTCCACGTCGTACGGCTTCAGGCCCAGCGGCGGGCCCGGCGGCGGCTTGAACATCATGTCCCGGATCTTCACATTCAGCTGCTCGACCAGTCGCCGTGCCACCCGCTCCGACGGTGCCTGAGCGGCCGCCGCCAGCGTGTCCTCCGCCTCCTTGCGCAGGGCCAGTGTCGGCGGCAGGACCGAGATCCCCTCGCGGGCCATCTTGCGCTTGATCCACCACAGCTCGTCGTACGCCGTGTCGCTGACGGCCGGTGACGGCTCGCCCGCGCCGGGGAGGTTCGCGAACTCTCCTCGTGCCTGGGCGTCACGGATCTGCTTGTCGGCGAACGACTCGAAGCTGACACCGGGTGGCTTGCGCTCGGTCATGGGTTCATTGTGCGCGACGTCACCCGACGGGGCGATCGGGCGAATTATCATTCCGGCGCGGCACGCCAATCGGGCCGGACCGTAGCACACTTGAACCGCCGCACCCGAAGGAGCGCTCGTGCTTGAACTCACCATGGCCTCGGTCTCCGCGGCGGACGCCGGGGCGACGGCCGGCATGCAGATGGCCGACGCGCCCAGCGACCCGGGCGCCGTGCTGCGGGTGGGCCGGGACAGGTCCGTGTGCCGGCTGGCGACCCCCGACGACTGGCTGTTCGTCTCCCGCGTCCATCTGGAGTTCCAGTGCAGCCCGGACGGTGTCTGGCAGGTCACCTGGTTGCGCGGCTCCCAGCCCGACCCCTCCTCCGAGGTCCTGCTCACCCTCGCCGGACACCCCGCGCAGCCCCTGCCCTACGGTGGGGCGGTCCAGCTCCCGCAGGGTGCCTCCGGTGAGCTGGTCATCCAGGAGCGCACCGCCCCGCGCAGCGTCAACGTGGGCTTCTACCAGGAGGCCTGAGGACCGCCCGGGTGGTCAGCCCACCACCCGGGCCAGCGCGAACCCGTCGTGCCCCTTGCTGCCCACCGTCTGCACCGCCGTCGCGCTCAACTTCGGGTTCGAGGCCATCAGTTCGAGCGCGGCCCGGGTCCCCCGCACGCTCGGGTCCTCGCTGCCCGCGTCGGTGACCTGGCCGCCGCGCACCACGTTGTCGAGGAGGATCAGGCTGCCGGGGCGGGTCAGCTTCAGCGCCCACTCGACGTAGTGCGCGTTGTTGACCTTGTCCGCGTCGATGAACACCAGGTCGAACGGCTCGGGCTGCTCCTCGGCCAGCTTGGGCAGCGACTCCAGCGCCGGGCCGACGCGCACCTCCGTGATCCCGGCGAGGCCCGCCCGTTCGAGGTTCCGGCGGGCGACCTCCGCGTGCTTGGCCTGGTACTCGAGTGTGATCAGCCGGCCGTCCGCGGGCAGGGCGCGGCCCAGCCAGATCGTGCTGTACCCGCCGAGGGTGCCGATCTCCAGGATGCGGCGCGCGCCCTGGATCCGGGCCAGGAGGTGGAGCAGCTTGCCCTGGTTCGGCGCCACGTTGATGTGCGGCAGTCCCGCCGCGTCGCTGTCCCGCAGGGCCGCGATGAGCGCCTCGTCCTCGGGGGCGAGCAGGTCCGTGAAGTAGGCGTCGACGTCGTCCCAGAGCTGTTGCGCTGTGCTCATGCACCATGCCTTTCATATGGCTGGTTAGATCACCTAACTAGGCTCGCTAACGAATATAGCCAGGGCAGGGTGCCGTGTCAGCCGATTTCCACCGGTCGGGTGACGTGCCGCCCGATCGCGCGGCACGTCACCCAGGAGTCGGCTCAGGGGGGCCGGATCAGCGCTTCGCGCCCCGCTCCAGCGACGGTGCCGAACCCGGCAGCGGGCGGCCCGCCGACTCCGTCATGAACCACACCGCGGCACCGCCGATCACGGCCGCCGCCATCATGTAGCAGGCGGGCATCATCATGTTCCCTGTCGCGCCGATCAGCGCCGTGACCACCAGCGGGGTCGTGCCTCCGAACAGCGACACCGAGACGTTGAAGCCGATCGACAGCGAGCCGTAGCGGACCCGCGTCGGGAAGAGGGCCGGCAGGGCGGACGGCATGGCCGCCGTGAAGCAGACCAGCAGCAGACCCAGCGCTCCCATGCCGAGCGCGACCGCGAGCAGGCTGCCCTGGCGGATCAGCAGGATCGCCGGGACGGGCAGGAACAGGAAGCCCGCGCAGCCCGCCGCGATCACCGGGCGGCGGCCGACCCGGTCGGTCAGCGTGCCCGCGAAGGGCTGCACGATCATCATCAGCGCCATCACGGCGAGCACGACCAGCAGCCCGTGCGTCTCGTCGTACTTCAGCTCACTGGTCAGATAGCTCGGCATGTACGACAGCAGCATGTAGTCGGTGACGTTGAAGACGAGCACCAGCCCCATGCACAGCAGCAGCGCCTTCCACTGGCCGGTGATCATCTCGCGCAGCGGCACCTTGGGCCGGGCGGCCTCGGCCTTCTCCACCTCGGCCGCGAACGCCGGGGTCTCCTCCAGGCGCAGTCGCAGGTAGAGCCCGATGACGCCCATCGGACCGGCGATCAGGAACGGGATCCGCCAGCCCCAGGACACCAGGTCGTGGGAGGACAGCAGAGCCGTCATCAGGGTGACCAGGCCCGCGCCGCCGATGTATCCGGCGAGCGTGCCGAACTCGAGCCAGCTCCCGAGGAAGCCACGCCTCTTGTCCGGCGCGTACTCGGCGATGAACGTGGAAGCGCCCGCGTACTCGCCACCGGTCGAGAAGCCCTGCACCAGCCGGGCCACGAGCAGCAGGATCGGCGCGCCGACGCCGATCGCCGCGTAGGACGGGATCAGGCCGATCGAGAACGTGCCGATCGCCATCATGATCATGGTGACGGCGAGCACCTTCTGGCGCCCGACGCGGTCGCCGAGCGGCCCGAAGACCATGCCGCCGAGCGGGCGGACCAGGAAGGCCGCGGCGAACGCGCCGAAGGTGGACAGCAACTGCGCGGTGGAGTTGCCGGAGGGGAAGAACACCTTGCCCAGCGTGACCGCGATGTAGCTGTAGACGCCGAAGTCGAACCACTCCATGGCGTTGCCGAGCGCGGCGGCCTGTACGGCGCGCTTGACCAGCGCCGGGTCGGTGACGGTGGCCTTCGGGCGGTCGGGGGACGGGGGTGCGTCGGGTACTGAGGGTGGGGCGACGGTCGGCAAGATTCCGCTCGCCTGCCTTTCGACGGGGACAAGGACGGGGCCCGCCGTCGTCAGGGCGTACGGGGGTGTACGCCTGATACCTCTTCGCACGTCTTCGTGTCTGTTCGTGCGCCTCGTACGTCGTCGTACGTCTGCTGCGTCTCGTACGGCGGGCCGACGGCCGCACACGGGGCCGATCCGGGGCCTGCCGCACGACGGACGGGCCGGGGGCCGGCCGTGGGGACCGGGCCAAAAAACGACCATAAGGGAACTTGCCGCCATAACGGACGGTGACCGGCCCATCGCGTAGAGCGTGAAAAGCGCCATGTCCAGGCGTGACGGATCCGCTGTGCCCGGTCGGCCACCGGTCATTCTGTGATCCATCTCGCGTAACCGGAGCCGGAACCGAACCGTCCGCGCCGGGCTCGTGCCGTTGGCTGTGAGCCGGTGTGACCATTGTGAACGTCGAGTAAGATCGTCGGGCTCATCGCTTCATTCATTGGTCTTCCATGGGGGTTGCACGCTGGGACGGCGCCGTACGCCCGGTTCGGCCCGTCCGAAACCGCGTCGCGTATGTGCTGCCGCTCGTGGTGACGACAGCCGCGGTCGCGGCCTTGTGCGCCGCCGCACTGATCGGCCGGACATCGGGGACGCCTGCGGCTCACGAGCCGCGGAAGAGCCCCACCGCCGGCTTTTCCGCCCGCCATACACGCCCGCCGTCCAAGAGCAGCCCCGCCGGCCTTCCGGCGGGGCTGCTCACGCGCGTCAAGCGACGGTGTCGGCCTCGCACTCGAACCACACGGTCTTGCCGCCCGTGCAGTGCGGTTCCACGCCCCACTTGTCGACCACCGCGTCGAGCGGGAGGAGGCACCGACCGCACTCCGCCTCCAGTGACAAGTCACTGGGCGTGGAGGGGAGTTCGGGCGAGCTGTCGGTCACCTCGACCCGGACGCTCGCCGTCTGCCGCACCACACGCAGTGTGCAGCGCCGGTCGGGAACGTGGCGCACGACGTTGGCGACCAGCTCGGTCACGGCGAGCTCGGCGGAGTCGGCCAGCTGCGCCATCTCCCACTCCTGGAGGAACGAGCGGACGATACGCCGGATGTGCCGCGCCGAGTGCTCGCCGACGGTGAGGTGCATGCGGTACTGGGTGGGGAGGGGGCTCAGCAGGGCGACGGGAATGTAGTCGTTCACACGACGAGCCTGACCTCGCCCGACTACGCTCGGCTACGCATTGGATACAACGGGTCCCGCTGTGGGCCGCGTTGCGTGAAAGGGGGCCGTGCGTGACCCACATCAACATCCTCGACCCGGGCGCCTCACCGCTCGACTACTACGGCTTCGAGCTGCGCAGGCACCGGGAGGCCGCCGGGCTGACACAGAAGCAGTTCGGGGACATCGTCAACTACACCGAGTCGCTGGTGGGGCAGATCGAGACGGCGCGGAAGGTCCCGACACCGGAGTTCAGTGAGCGGGTGGATGCCGCCCTAGGGACGGACGGGCTGCTGTCCCGGCTGGTCGAGTTGGTGCTACGTAGCCAACTTCCCGCATGGTTCCAGCAGGTGGCGGCGCTCGAAGCGCGGGCCGCAGAGATCTGCACCTTCCAGATGGGCATGGTCCACGGTCTTCTCCAGACCGAGGCGTATGCGCGCGCCACACTGGGCGCACTGGACCGGACCGACCTCGACGATCGGACCGCTGTACGTCTGGCCCGTCAGCGCATCTTCCAGAAAGAGGAGCCGCCGGTCTTCTGGCTGATCGTCAACGAGGCTGCTTTGTACCAGAAGATCGGCGGCCCCGAGATCATGCGCGGCCAACTGGCCCACCTGTTGTCCTTTGAGGACAACCCTCTGATCAACATCCAGGTGTTGCCGTTCTCAGCCGGAGCGCACGCGGGACTGACAGGCTCATTCACCCTCTACCATTTCGCCAACGACCCGGACATTGTCTATACGGAGAGCTACGGAAGCGGGCATCCGACCGCCAACCCGACCACCGTCAAGGACTGCTCGCTCCGTTACGATCATCTCCGGGCCGCCGCTCTCTCCCTCAGGGACTCGGCGGAGCTGATCCGGCGCGTGACGGAGGAACGCTATGGAGAGCAAGGCGATGCCGACGGGGATCCAGTGGCGTAAGTCCAGCTACAGCAGTGACCAGGGCGGCGAATGCGTAGAATTCGCCGAAATCCTCGGCGCCACCATAGCCGTACGCGACTCCAAGACCCCCGCCGGGCCGGTGCTCACCCTCGCGCCGGCCACCTTCTCGGCGTTCGTCTCCTGGGCGGCTACAACCGCTGGATGATCGTCCCGGCGGCCAACCCGCCGCGCCGAGGGGGCGTGCCTGAGCCGGAAGGGCGGCTTCACGCGGCTCACGGTCACCGCGCCCGGCACCTATCGGATCGGCACCCGCGGGGCGCTGCTGAACCCGCGGGCTGCGGCCGGGGGCGCCGTCACTCCCGCCCGGACGCGACCACCGCCAGCACGGCCGTCGTCACCGCCGTGAGCAGCAGGGGCCAGCCCAGGCCGTGGTGGATGACCAGCCAGCCGCCCAGGGCCGCGCCCGCCAGCAGGGAGATCGCCGAGGCCGCGCGGCGCCGGGAGCGCCTGCCCGTGCCCCCGCCGAGCCGGGAGTCCGAGGCGAGCCCGGTCAGGGTCGAGGTGAGGACGGTGGTCGTCGTCAGGTCGGGCACGGCCAGCTTCCGCACCGTCGCGTTGCGCACCCCCATCGCGAAGGCCGTCACCGCGATCAGCGTGTACCTGGTCGTGGTGGTGCCCGGCGCGATGAAGGCGACCGCCGCCGACGCCCCGAGCAGCACCGCCTCGACCGCGAGCGCCAGCCGGGCCCAGGCGCGCCGCGACCCGCCGCCGTACCGCCGGCCCGCGCGTCCGCCCGCCACCGCACCCACCAGGAACGACCCCAGCGAGATCACCGCGTTCGAGGTGGAGAAGCCGGGCGCCCCGGCGGCGGCGAAGCCGAGCACCACCACGTTGCCGGTCATGTTCGCCGTGAAGACGTGCCCGAGCCCGAGGTAGCTCACCGCGTCGACGATCCCGCTGATCACGGTCATCACCAGGAGCGCGGGGACCAGGCGCAGTCCGCGCGTTCCGGGTTCCTCCACCGGTGTGTCAGTGCTCATACGGGCCTCCGGGCAGTGTGGACGGGCGCGGTGTACTCAGGGACACCCCGGACGCGGGGGATCTTCGGATGTCCGGGCCAACGGGGCGGCCCATAGCCTCGGATCATGAGTGAGAACACGCACAAACACCAAGAGAACCACACGAGTTGGACGGTCGGACGCGGGCTCGCCGCCGCCGCGGCCCTCTGCTCGCGGGCCTCGCCGCGGCCCCCGCGGTCGCGGCGACGCACACGCCGGACACTACAGCGCCCCGGCGCGGCACCCTCGTCTCGCTTACCCCGGTCCTGTCCCGGGACGCCACCGGCGTACGGACCTTCCCGGCCGGCCGGGACATCGCCACGGACACCGTGCGGTACGGCGTGACGGGCTACCGGCTGACGTACCGGACCGTCGACCCGTACGGGAAACCCACCACTGCCACCGGTCTGCTCGCACTGCCCGCCGACTTCGACACGGTGCGCCGCTGACCGGAGACGCCGAAGGCGGCGGCCCCGGAATCGGGGCCGCCGCCTTCGTGGTCGCGTGGGACCGGGTGGTCGCTCGGGACCGCTGTGGTCGCGTGGACCGGCTCGATCAGTACCAGTGATGGGTGGACCAGAAGTTCCACGCCGCGGCCGGGCTGCCGTAGCGGGAGTTCATGTAGTCCAGGCCCCACTTGATCTGGGTCGCCGGGTTGGTCTTCCAGTCGGAGCCGGCGGACGCCATCTTCGAGGCGGGCAGCGCCTGGACCAGGCCGTAGGCGCCGGAGGAGGCGTTGGTGGCGTGGGGGTTCCAGCCGCTCTCATGCGAGACGATCTTGTTGAACGCTTCGTACTGCGCCGGGTCCGGGATCATCTGGTGCGCGACCGCCTGGGCGGAAGGGGCCGAGCCGGGCGCCGAGGTCGGGGTGGCGGCCTGGGCGGGCGCCGAGGTGAGCAGCGCGCCGGCGGCGGCCGCGGCGACGGCGGTGGCGGCGATGGCCTTCTTCGGGGAAGCGATGCGGCGGATGAAGGAGACGGTCACAGGAAACCTTTTCGTCGGGTACATGGGTGGCCGCGAACATGCCGGAACCACGGGGAACGCGGTGGGGGCATGCGTCGGCGCCGCGACCCGGGTGGGCTCGTCGGCGCCTGGCGACGTCATCCAGAGAAGCAGGCCGACGGAGTGTCCGCAATGACCCCTTTTACTAGTTGTGGTCGCACTCGCCGGAAACGTCTCGCGTGTGACCTGGCTCTCAAACCGCAGGTCGCGCGGGCAATTGGCGCATCCATGCCACGAGGATGGATCTACGGCCGCGCGTCGTAGGTGACGGTGGTCACGTGGGGCTCGTCACGGTTTAGGTCACGCCGCGCCAATAGCGGGTATACGGTCCGGAATCGGGCGGTGTGACCCGCGCCGCACGAACGGGGGTGGAGATGTGACCGGCGTCGCACAGCTGAAGCCCGGAAGACGGTCCGCGCTGCTCCGGCGCCTTGGGAGACCGCTGGCACATCGAGGTCGACCGCTCGGTCTGCATCGGCTCGGCGCAGTGCGTGCACCAGGCGTCCGCCACCTTCCGCCTCGACTCCGCCCGCCAGTCCCATCCCGTCGCACCGGACGCCGACGCGGGGGAGCGGATCCTTCAGGCGGCGGAGAACTTCCCGGTGGAGGCCATCGCGATCACGCCGGCGGGACGTGGGGAGCCGGTGTTCCCGCCGGAGGAGTAGGCGGAGCCACGAGCCTGGGCGATATGACCGAAAAAAATATAAAAATCATGGTTTGGGGTCTTCCATCTGGCCGCAGAAGGCCTAATCTAGAAATTGCCTACGAGGCGAGTGAAGGAACTCGACCGGAGATGCCGACTGGGGCGTGAAGCTTAGGCTTCCGCTGTGGCCGACATCGACGGTCGACAGACCGGAAGGTCGAAAGACCGGAAGGTCGACCGGAACCCGTCTCGTAGGTCTTTTTGTGCCCTGGTTCCGTGGCCGTTGTGCCCTGTCCCCTGGTCTATTCGTGCGCTAGTCCCGCGCTCGGGCATCCGTGAGGTCGATCAGCCGGCACACCGTCTCGATGTCGATCCTCACCTGCGCGATGGAGGCGCGGCCGGAGAGCCAGGTGATCAGCGCCGAGTGCCAGGTGTGCTCGATGACCCGGACCGCCGAGAGCTGTTCCGGGGTCGGGTCGCCGTCCAGGCCCATCGCGTCCAGGATGATCGCCGTCGTCTGCCGGGAGACCTGGTCCACCTCGGGGGAGACGCTGCGGTCCGCGAAGGTGAGGGCGCGGACCATGGCGTCGGCCAGGTGCGGCTCGCGCTGCAGGGCGCGAAAGGCGCGCATCAGGGTCTCCGCCACCCGCTCGGCCGCGGTCCGGCCGGCCGGCGGCTTCTTCCGCAGCGTGCCGTGCATGCGCTCCAGCTGGTCCTGCATGGTCGCGACCAGCAGGTGCACCTTCGAGGGGAAGTAGCGGTACAGCGTGCCCAGCGCCACCTGCGAGGACTCCGCCACCTCCCGCATCTGCACCGCGTCGAAACCGCCCCGGCTCGCCAGCTGCGCGCTCGTGCGCAGGATCCTGAGGCGGCGTGCCTCCTGCCGCTCGGTGAGCGGAGGTGAGGCCGGCTGCGCCGCCGGTCGCGCGGTACTGGCTGGCACCTTGGCTTCCGCAGGCATGGGTCCCGTTCCGTGACAGTCGCTGAGGCTGATGATCAGGTCGGTGAGGGGTGGCGGTCGGACAGCATGGCAGGGCGTCGGCCGTGGCGCGAATCACCCGATCCGCCGCGCGCAGCGGCGCTACCTGCCGGTAGATTCAGAGGCTCTTGAACGATCAAGTCTGTAACTTGTTCTAGATTACCGTCCCGGCGTAGTGTCGCCGGAAACTGCAGGGAAGAAGGGGCCGAGAGTGACCGCTGAGGGCAGGGAGGCGGGTCCCGAGGGGGGTTCCGCCGCCGATGGCGACCGCCCGCTGCGCATCGCGCTCCTGACGTACAAAGGGAACCCGTTCTGCGGCGGTCAGGGCGTGTACGTACGGCACCTCTCCCGTGAGCTGGTCCGGCTCGGCCACCGGGTCGAGGTCATCGGCGCGCAGCCCTACCCGGTGCTCGAGGGCGAGGGCCTTCAGGGCCTGTCCCTCACCGAACTGCCCAGCCTCGACCTGTACCGCCAGCCCGACCCCTTCCGCACTCCCAAGCGCGACGAGTACCGGGACTGGATCGACGCCCTCGAGGTCGCCACGATGTGGACCGGCGGCTTCCCCGAGCCCCTGACGTTCTCCCTGCGTGCCCGCCGCCATCTGCGGGCCCGGCGCGGCGACTTCGACGTCGTGCACGACAACCAGACGCTCGGCTACGGCCTGCTGGGCGATGTGGGTGCGCCGCTGGTGACCACCATCCACCACCCCATCACCGTGGACCGGCAGTTGGAGCTGGACGCGGCCGAGGGCTGGCAGCGGCGGCTGTCCGTACGACGCTGGTACGCGTTCACGCGCATGCAGAAGCGGGTCGCGCGCCGGCTGCCGTCGGTGCTCACCGTCTCCGGCACCTCCCGCCAGGAGATCGTGGACCACCTGGGCGTCGACCGGGACCGCGTCCACGTCGTGCACATCGGCGCCGACACCGACCTGTTCTCGCCGGATGCGTCGGTGCCGCAGGTGCCGGGCCGGATCGTCACCACCTCCAGCGCGGACGTGCCGCTCAAGGGCCTCGTCTTCCTCGTCGAGGCGCTCGCCAAGGTCCGGACCGAGCACCCCGGGGCGCATCTCGTCGTGGTCGGCAAGCGAGCCGAGGACGGGCCCGTCGCGCAGGCCATCGAGCGGTACGGGCTCGAGGGCGCCGTCGAGTTCGTGAAGGGCATCTCCGACGCGGAGCTGGTCGACCTGGTGCGGTCGGCCGAGGTGGCGTGCGTGCCGTCGCTGTACGAGGGGTTCTCGCTGCCGGCGGCGGAGGCGATGGCGACCGGTACGCCGCTGGTGGCCACCACGGGCGGTGCCATACCGGAGGTCACGGGCCGCGACGGGGAGACGTGCCTGGCGGTCCCGCCCGGTGACGCCGGGGCGCTGGCCGCCGGGCTGAGCCGGCTGCTGGCCGACCCGGAGCTGCGGGCACGGCTCGGCGCGGCGGGCCGCGAACGGGTGCTGCGGCACTTCACCTGGGCGAAGGCGGCGGAGGGGACGGTGGCGCGGTACCGCGAGGCCATCGCCCACACCCAGGCCCGGCTCGGCTCGCTCGGGGGCGCCCCCGCCGAAACAGTCGCCGCCCCGGCAGCCGCCGCCGAAGACATCGTCGTACCCAACCGCGAAAGCAGGGCCACGTGCTGACCGTCGACTTCTCCCGGTTCCCGCTCGCCCCGGGCGACCGCGTCCTGGACCTCGGCTGCGGTGCCGGACGGCACGCGTTCGAGTGCTACCGGCGCGGCGCGCAGGTCGTGGCGCTGGACCGGAACGGCGAGGAGATCCGCGAGGTCGCCAAGTGGTTCGCGGCGATGAAGGAGGCGGGCGAGGCTCCCGCCGGGGCCACCGCGACGGCGATGGAGGGCGACGCGCTCGCCCTGCCCTTCCCCGACGAGTCCTTCGACGTCGTCATCATCTCCGAGGTCATGGAGCACATCCCGGACGACAAGGGCGTCCTCGCCGAGATGGTCCGGGTGCTCAAGCCGGGCGGCCGTATCGCCGTCACCGTGCCGCGCTACGGCCCCGAGAAGGTCTGCTGGGCGCTGTCCGACGCCTACCACGAGGTCGAGGGCGGCCACATCCGCATCTACAAGGCCGACGAACTGCTGGCGAAGATGCGGGAGGCGGGCCTGAAGCCGTACGGCACGCAGCACGCGCACGCGCTGCACTCGCCGTACTGGTGGCTGAAGTGCGCGTTCGGCGTCGACAACGACAAGGCGCTGCCGGTGCGCGTGTACCACAAGCTGCTCGTCTGGGACATCATGAAGAAGCCGCTCGCCACCCGGGTCGCCGAACAGGCGCTGAACCCGCTGATCGGCAAGAGCTTCGTGGCGTACGCGACCAAGCCGCACCTGCCGCCTCTCGCGGAGGGCGCCAGGACCGCCGAGACCTCCGAGGCGGCCGCCAAGTGACCACCCCCCGGACAGAACACCTCGTCCTGCCCGGGGTCCTCACCGCCGAGCAGGCCACCGCGACCGTCGCCGGGATCCTCGCCGCGCAGCGGGAGGACGGCGCCATACCGTGGTTCCGCGGGCACCACCTGGACCCGTGGGACCACGTCGAGGCGGCGATGGCGCTGGACGCGGCGGGCGAGCACACGGCGGCCGAGCGGGCCTACGACTGGCTGGCACGCCACCAGAACGAGGACGGGTCCTGGTACGCGGCCTACGCCGACGGCGACCCGGAGCAGATCACCGACCGCGGCCGCGAGACGAACTTCGTCGCGTACGTGGCCGTCGGCGTCTGGCACCACTACCTCGCCACCGGCGACGACACGTTCCTGGACCGCATGTGGCCGACTGTGTACGCGGCGGTCGAGTTCGTGCTGCGGCTGCAGCAGCCGGGCGGGCAGATCGGCTGGAAGCGGGAGGACGACGGCACGGACGTCACGGACGCGCTGCTGACCGGGTGCTCCTCCATCCACCACGCGCTGCGCTGCGCGCTCGCGATCGCCGAGCAGCGCGAGGAGCCGCAGCCGGACTGGGAATTGGCGGTGGGCGCGCTCAGGCACGCCATACGCCGGCACCCGGAGCGGTTCCTGGACAAGGACCGCTACTCGATGGACTGGTACTACCCGGTGCTCGGCGGCGCGCTGACGGGCGCCGAGGCCAAGGAGCGCATCGAGGCGGACTGGGACCGTTTCGTCGTCCCCGGCCTCGGTGTGCGCTGCGTCGTCCCCAACCCGTGGGTGACCGGCGGCGAGTCGGCCGAACTCGCCCTGACGCTTTGGGCGATGGGCGAGTCCGACCGCGCCCTGGAGATCCTCCAGTCGATCCAGCACCTGCGGGATCCGAAGACGGGCCTGTACTGGACGGGCTACGTCTTCGAGGACGGCGTGATCTGGCCCGAGGAACTCACGACCTGGACGGCCGGCTCACTGCTGCTCGCCGTGGCCGCCCTGGGCGGCGACGAACCGACCTGCACGGTCTTCAGCGGCGAGCAGCTGCCCCGGGGCCTGGACACCGACTGCTGCGCATAGCTCCGCGGACTGCTCGGCGCCGGTGGGGTGCCCGGCGCCGGTGGGGTGCCCCGGAGCTGTCGCGTGCAGCGGCAGCGCTCAGTGGCGGCGTTCAGTGATGATGGATGCGGTTGGCGATGGCGTGGCCCACGAAGAGGTAGACCACCGCGGCGAGACCGTAGCCCGCGACCACCCGTGCCCACGCCTCCTGGAACGTGAACAGGTCATGGGACCAGCCGGCCAGCCACGCCGCCGCGTTGTGGATGAACTGCACCAGATCGTTGCCTGGGTTCGCGTTCAGCAGGTACATCAGGATCCACAGGCCCAGGATGACGGCCATGATGTCCGCGATCACGGCGATGACCGTACCGGCCTGATTCGCACTGTTGCGATATCGAGGGGACATGCCCTCCGGGTTGCCCGGCGATGGCCCGTCAAACTCCTGGAGGTCCGGGGACGACCGTGCGCAGCCCGGGTCACCCGATCGCCACGCCCGGGCGGCAAGGCCGGGCGGTGTGGGTGAAGCTGTCGGTGGATCAGTTGGCTTCCCGGTCCCGGAGGCTCCCGTGCCCGCACCCATACGCTCCCCCAAGCTCTTCGAGCAGGGGGTACCCCCTCTCGCCGTGGCGTTCGTCCTCTGCTCCGCGCTGTTCGTCGGTGCCACCGCCTGCGGTGACGGGGGCGCCGCGCAGCGGGCCGCCGCGTACATCGCGGTCCCCACGCCCACCCCGACCACCCCGGCGGAACGTCAGAAGTTCGCCAGGGCCCGGTTCGCGGTGAACGCGGGGCTCGCGGCCGGGGCGGTCCACGAGTGGATCGTGAAGCCATGGAAGGCCGGTACGTTCAAGAAGGGCGCCAAGGGACGCAGGACCGCCCTGGCCAAGGCCGGACTCGCCGGCACCTTCGCCTACAACCGGCTCGGAGCCGCCGCACGCAACGCCCAGGGCGACCCCGCGCTGGCCAAGGGCCTCGCCCCGCTCGCGCCGGGCATCGACGGGCTCAAGGACCTGCCGTCCCGCCTGAGCAAGGGCGACGAGTCGGCCGCGGCGTCCTACGCCGGCCTCGTCGACAAGGTGAAGGCCGCGGCCAAGAAAGCGGGCGTCCCCGTCCGCAACCAGCTCCCGTCCGCCGCGCAGCTCGCACGCGGCTGACGGGGCCAACGGGGCACCGCCGTGCAGCGCTCCGCGGCGGTGCCCTACCCACCTGTGGTCAGTTCAGCTCGGCCAGCACCCGCAGCATGTGCGGGTGCGGTGCCGGCGCCAGCAGGTGCGTCACCGGGCCCTCGCGCCACAACTCCAGCCGCTCCGCGATGCGTTCACGCGGCCCGACCAGCGAGATCTCGTCCGCGAAGGCGTCCGGCACGGCCGGCACCGCCTCCTCGCGCCACCCCTGAAGGAACAGCCGCTGGATACGCCGCGCCTCCTCCTCGTACCCCATGCGCGCCATCAGGTCGGCATGGAAGTTCCGCGCCGCGTGCCCCATCCCGCCGATGTAGAAGCCGAGCATCGCCTTCACCGGCAGCAGCCCTTCGGCGACGTCGTCGCATACCTTCACCCGCGCCATCGGGGCCACGACGAACCCCTCACGCAGGTCGGTCAGCGCCGCCCCGTACACCTCCGGGCGGGTCGGCGACCAGTACAGCGGCAGCCAGGCGTCCGCGATCCGCACCGTCTGCGCCACGTTCTTCGGGCCCTCCGCGCCCAGCAGGACGGGCAGATCGGCGCGAAGGGGGTGCGTGATCGACTTCAGGGGCTTGCCGAGGCCGGTGCCCTTCGGGCCCGGGTAGGGCAGGGGGTGGAAGCGGCCGTCCAGCTCCACCGGCGCCTCGCGGCGCAGCACTTGCCGTACGGCCTCGACGTACTCCCGGGTCGCGGTGAGCGGTGAACTCGGGAACGGGCGCCCGTACCAGCCCTCCACCACCCGCGGCCCCGACAGGCCGAGGCCCAGCATCATGCGCCCGCCCGAGAGGTGGTCCAGGGTGAGCGCGTGCATCGCGGTGGTGGTGGGGGAGCGGGCCGCCATCTGGGCAACCGCCGTACTCAGCTTGGTCCTTGACGTCCGCGCGGCGATCCAGGTGAGCGGCGTGAACGCGTCCGACCCCCAGGACTCGGCGGTCCACACCGAGTCGTAGCCGAGCCCTTCCGCCTCCCGCGCCAGCGTGACATGGTCCGTCGCGGGGCCGCGGCCCCAGTAGCCGAGCGCGAGTCCGAGCCGCATGCCGCCTCCGCTTCTCTGACGGATCATCAGATTCAAGGAGTGGCAGCGACTCTACGACAACGGCCCCCCGCCCGGAAGGGCGAGGGGCCGTGCGTGCGGGCGGTGGGGCTCAGCCGCGCTGGATGCCGCTCGTGTCCTGCAGCACACCGCGGCGGCCGTCCTGCGTCTGCGCCACCAGGGCGGGGCCGCGCTGCTCGACGGCCAGGTACCAGGTGCCGGGCGCCAGTTCGGCGATCGGCGTGGGGGAGCCGTCCTCCGGGAACAGCGGGCGCGGCACCGGCACCGCGAACCAGAACGGCGAGAAGTCCGCGGCGGGAACCGTCTGCTGCGGCTGCTGCCCGCCGAACGGCTGCCCCTGCTGCGACTGACCGTACGGCGACTGCTGCGCACCCGGGTAGCCGTACCCGCCCTGCGGCTGCCCGCCGTAGGGCTGCGGGGCGGCGGGCTTGGGGGCCGGCACGAGAGCGGCCTGCAGGGCCGGGACCAGCGGCGCGGCGATCGCCGCAGCGGCCATGACAACAGTGGCGACGAGGCCGAGGATCAGGCCGGTGCCGGCGCTGACGCTCCCGCCGCCACCGAGGTTGTCGACACCACCGATCGGGTCGAAGACATTGCCGAGCGCGCTCCAGGCGGCGAAGACCGTGAAGGCGGCGCCGAACTGCCCGAGGTCGAGCCCGGCGACCTTCGGCACCTGCGGCAGGCCGTGGGCGACGACGACCAGCGCTGCGCCGATGATGCCGGCCAGGAAGACGCTCAGCAGGAGCGGTCCGCTGGCCCAGGCGCTGGGGATGTCCGCGCTGCTGGGCGCCCCGTCGATCGAGTAGATGTCGAGGAACGACGCGATGAACAGCAATACCGCTGCTCCGATCACCACGCCGTCGCCTCTCGTGAGGGAGCGGATATTCACTTCGGGTCCTTCGTCTGTCGTCTCGTCGTCGGTGGAGGCGTCGCTGTCGCCATGTCGACCTCGGGCCGCGGTGCGAAGCGCGGGGGTGGCCCCTCATCGTAGGGATGACCCTATCGTCAGCCCGGCCGGGGTGTCCGCCGGCTCGGAGACGATGATCGCTACCCGCGCAGGAAACTCACGATTCCCTCAGAGATTCCCTGCGCCGCCTTCTGCCGCCACGAGCCGCTGGTCAGCAGTGCCGCGTCCTTGGTGTCGCGCATGTTGCCGCACTCGATGAAGACCTTGGGAACCGTTGACAGATTGAGACCGCCGAGGTCGCTCCGTACGACGAGACCGGTGCCGTCGCCCACGTAGTTGGAGGGCGTGCTGCCGGTGACGCGGACGAAGTCGCCCGCGACGCGCTCACCGAGGTCGCGGGAGGGGCCGACGATGCGACGGGTGTCCGCGGCACCCTTGTGCACCGAGGCCGGCAGGATGACGTGGAAGCCGCGGTCGCCCTGGGCCGCGCCGTCCGCGTGGATGGAGATCGCCGCGTCCGCGTGTGCCTGGTCGCCGATCCGCGCCCGCTCGTCCACGCACGGCCCCCACGACCGGTCGCCGTCCTGCGTGAACTTCACCGTGGCACCCTGCTCCTCCAGGAGCGTGCGCAGCCGGCGCGCCACGTCCAGGGTGAACTGGGCCTCCGTGTAACCCGAGTTGGTGGACGTGCCGGTGGTGTCGCACTCCTTGGTGTTGGTGCCGATGTCGACCTTGCGGTTGATCTCGGCCGTGTGGTCGACGTTGCCGGGGTTGTGTCCGGGGTCGACGACGACGACCTTGCCCGCGAGCGGCTTGGAACCGGACCGTGCGGTGGACGACGCGTCCGGCTGCTCGCCGCTCTCCGCGCCACCGGCCGGGGAGGCCGGAGACCCCGGGGCGGCGGCGGACGGCGCGGTCCCCGCGGACCTGGTCGTGGGCGCCCCACCCGCCGATCCACCGCCGCTGTCGGCCACCGCCTCGTAGACCAGCCAGCCGAGCAGCGCCGCCGGCACCAGCGCGGCGACCGCCACCGTCAGTGGCCCGCGCCGACGGCGGCGGGGTTCGGGGGCATCGAAGTCCGGTCCAACGTACGGCATGCCTGCGACCCTAACGGGACGATTCGCTCCTCGCCCGCGTTCGCCGCAGGACGCGCAGCGAGTCGGTCGCCGAGACCTCCGTGAACTCTCCGGACTGAAGGGCCCTCAGGTAGACGCGGTACGGGGCCTGGCCGGTGAACTCGTCCTCCGGCTCGGGGAACACGTCGTGGATGACGAGGAGGCCGTCTTGGGCCACATGGGGGGCCCAGCCCTCGTAGTCGGCGTTCGCGTGTTCGTCGGTGTGGCCGCCGTCGATGAACACCAGGCCGAGCGGGGTGTTCCACACCCTGGCCACCTGTGGCGAACGGCCCACGAGTGCGATCACGTGGTCCTCAAGGCCCGCCCTGTGCAGGGTGCGCCGGAAGGTGGGCAGGGTGTCCATGAGGCCGACCTCGGGGTCGACCGTCTCCGGGTCGTGGTAGTCCCAGCCCGGCTGCTGCTCCTCGCTGCCGCGGTGGTGGTCGACGGTGAGCGCGGGGACCCCGGCGGCGCGGGCCGCGTCGGCGAGCAGGACCGTGGACCGGCCGCAGTACGTGCCGACCTCCAGCAGCGGCAGCCCGAGCCGCCCGGCCTCGACGGCGGCCTCGTACAGCGCGAGCCCCTCGTGCCGTGGCATGAACCCCTTCGCGGCCTCGAACGCGGCCAGGATCTCGGGCTTGGGCGCCGCGGGCATGGGGCGTCCTCTCGGTCGTACGAGCGTATGGACGCCCCATGCTGCCGCACCCCCCGGCGGCGCGGCGACGGGGGGTGCGGGTGGCCTGGACAGCGGGCTGCTCAGGCCTCTGCCACCGGGACCGGCTCGCCCGGAAGGGAAAGGTCCAGGCCCACCGGGCGGTCGTCGCCCGAGTGGGTGGCCGACGAGGCGACCGGGGCGTGGCCCGCGGCCCTCGCGGCCAGGACGTACGGGCCCTCCGCCGGCACCGTCAGCGTGTAGCTGCCGTCCTCCGCGGACAGTGTGGCGCCCGCCTGGCGGCCCCGGCGGTCGATCAGCGTGACCTTGGCGCGGGCGACCGGGGCGCCCTCGGCGTCCAGGACCCGGCCGCGGAAGCCCCGCAGCACCTCCTCGGCGCGCTCCAGGTTCGCGTCCTCCTCGCTGCTCGCGCGCAGCTGGGGCCGGGCCGCGGGGCGGCGGCCGGGCAGGAAGAGGGCGAGCAGCAGACCGAAGGCGACCGCGGCCGTCGCGATCAGGAAGGAGACCCGGAAGCCGTGCATGGTCGGGACGGCCAGACCGTTCACGTGGTTCGCCGTGTTCGCCAGCACCATGCCGATCACGGCACTCGACACCGACGTGCCGATGGACCGCATCAGGGTGTTCAGGCCGTTGGCCGCGCCCGTCTCCGAGGCCGGGACAGCGCCGACGATCAGGGCGGGCAGCGAGGAGTAGGCGAGGCCGATGCCGGCGCCCAGGACCACCGAGGTGATCACGGTCTGCCAGGCGGCGTCCATCAGGCCGAGGCCGCCGCCGTAGCCGAGGGCGATGACCAGCAGGCCGATGATCAGGGTGACCTTGGGGCCGTAGCGGGCGGACAGACGGGCGTAGACCGGGGCGGTGAACATCATCGTCAGGCCCAGCGGTGCCACGCACAGACCCGCGACGGCCATCGACCGGCCGAGGCCGTAGCCGGTGGCGGTGGGCAGCTGGAGCAGCTGCGGCAGGACGAGCGAGACGACGTAGAAGCTGACGCCGACCATGATCGAGGCGAGGTTGGTGAGCAGCACCTCGCGGCGGGCGGTGGTGCGCAGGTCCACCAGCGGGGCGCTGATCCGCAGTTCCAGGACGCCCCACAGGAGCAGGACCGCGACGGACGCGCCGAACAGGCCGAGCGTCGTGCCGGAGGACCAGCCCCAGTCGCTGCCCTTGGTGATGGGAAGCAGGAGCAGTACCAGACCGGCGGACAGGCCGAGCGCGCCCAGCAGGTCGAAGGAGCCCTTCGCGCGCATCGGGGACTCCGGTACGGCGAGGAGGGTGAGCACGATGGAGAGGACGCCGAGTCCGGCGGAGCCGTAGAACAGGGCGTGCCAGTTCGTGTGCTGGGCGACCAGGGCGGCGGCGGGCAGCGCCAGGCCGCCTCCGACGCCGATCGAGGAGCTCATCAGTGCCATCGCCGAGCCGAGCCGCTCGCGAGGCAGCATGTCACGCATCAGGCCGATGCCGAGCGGGATCGCGCCCATCGCGAAGCCCTGGAGCGTACGGCCGACGATCATGGGCATCAGGGTGCTGGTGACGGCGCTGATCAGGGCGCCGACCACCATGACGGCCAGGCTGGTGAGCAGCATGCGCCGCTTGCCGTACAGATCGCCGAGACGGCCCATGATCGGGGTGGCGACGGCGCCCGAGAGGAGGGTGGAGGTCAGGACCCAGGTGGCGTTGCTGGGCGTGGTGTGCAGCAGCTGGGGCAGATCCTTGATGACCGGGACGAGCAGCGTCTGCATCACCGCGACCACGATGCCCGCGAAGGCGAGCACCGGCACGATGGCGCCGGACGGCCTTGGTGCGGGCTGGTCGGTCCTTGGATGCGTCATGGATCGGGGCCTCCGGGCCTGGTCGGTGTCGTGCGGAACGGGTCGCTCGGGACAGGGGGCCGAGCGGACACGTGCTGGGTGAACCACGTATGCACAGGCAACTATTCCGATGCTTTGGCGTACTAACGAATCCTTGACCGATTCATGGGTTTCTGATCTCGCGTCAGGAAGACGGTCTGCTGACGGTGCGTCCGGGATGCGTCCGGGGATGCGTTCGGGGGTGCGTCAAGGGATGTCGTACGTCCCAGGGCCGAGGCGGTGGGGGACGATGGGGGCCGCGCCGGGGGATGCCGGACTGGTGTCGGGGCTCGTCAACACCTCGCGCACCATGGGCGGTTCGCTCGGCCTCGCGGTGATGTCCACCATCGCGGCGACGCGCACCGGGGGGCGGGGCTCGGCCGACGCCCTGACGGAGGGGTACGCGGAGGCGTTCCGGACGAGCGGATACGTGCTGCTGGTGGGGGCCGTGCTGATGCCGGCGTGGCTGCCGCGGACGCGGACCGGCCAGGGCTGACCCGCCTTCGCAACAGGCCCTACAGCCACCCCTGCCGCCGGGCCTCCCGCATCGCCTCCATGCGGTTGCGGGTGCCCGTCTTGCCGATGGCGGAGGAGAGGTAGTTGCGGACCGTCGACTCCGAGAGGTGGAGCCTGGCGGCGATGTCGGCGACCGTCGCCCCGTCCACGGAGGCCTTCAGCACGTCGCACTCGCGGGCGGTCAGCGGATTGGGGCCGGCGCTCAGGGCCGCCGCGGCCAGGGCCGGGTCGACGACCGTCTCGCCAGTGAGCACCCGCCGGATCGCCGCGGCCAGCTCCTCCACCGGCCCGTCCTTGACCAGGAAGCCGGCGGCGCCGGCCTCCAGGGCGCGGCGCAGATAGCCGGGGCGCCCGAAGGTGGTGAGGATCAGCACCCGGCAGCCCGGAGCCTCCTCCCGCAGCTCGGCCGCCGCGTCCAGGCCGCTCTTCCCGGGCAGCTCGATGTCCAGCAGTGCCACGTCCGGGCGATGGGTGAGCACGGCGTCCACGATCGCGTCACCCGCCGCGACCTGCGCGACCACCTCGATGTCCTCCTCCATGCCGAGCAGCAGGGCGAGGGCGCCGCGCATCATGCCCTGGTCCTCGGCGAGCAGTACCCGGATGCATCGCGTCGGCCGGTGACTTCGGGGCGTCTCGTCCACGAGCCAAGAGTACGGGCAGCGGACCGGGGCCGGGACCGCACGGCCAACTCGCCCGCGCCGTCCGGCAATCAAAGACTCTCCATTGTTCCGTACCGCGAGTCTTGACGGATTCTGACCGTGGTCAAACAATCGGCTCGGCATTCGGAGAACTCCTGGTAATTCCTGTGCCATGCCAACTCCCGCAGTTGTTCGGAATTTCGACAGGGAACAGGTTCGGCATTTCGACCGAACGGCGTTCGGTATTTCGAAAGACGCCTGCTCGGCCCTACCGGAATCGGAAGAATCGGAAGAGGTACACCGTGTCCCCCACACCCCCGCCCCCACGACCACAACGCCTCAGAAGCACGGTCCTGTCCGCGCTGGCCGCGTTCGTGACCGTGGTCGCGCTCGCCGTCGGCCTCACGGTCGGCGCGGGCGCGCCCCAGGCCGCCGCCGCGGGCTCGCTCCCGTGCGACATCTACGCCGCCGCCGGCACCCCCTGCGTCGCCGCCCACAGCCTCGTCAGGGCGCTCTACTCCTCGTACAACGGCCCGCTCTACCAGGTGAAACGCGCCTCGGACAGCGCGACGACGAACATCGGCCTGCCAGCGGCCGGCGGGTACGCCAACGCGGCCGCCCAGGACTCCTTCTGCTCCGGCACCACCTGCATCATCACCAAGATCTACGACCAGTCCTCCCGCCACAACGACCTCACCATCGAGGGCGCCGGCCGGGCCGGAGCGGCCGATGTCGGCGCGCCCGCGGACGCGCTGCCGGTGACCGTCGGCGGACACCAGGTCTACGGCCTGGAGATCTCGGCCGGCATGGGCTACCGGGACAACTCGACCTCGGGTGTCGCGGTCAACGGGCAGGCCGAGGGGATGTACATGGTCACCTCCGGCACGCACGTCAACGGCCGCTGCTGCTTCGACTACGGCAACGCCGAGACCAACAACATGGACACCGGCAACGGCCACATGGACGCCATCAACTTCGGCACCGAGTGCTGGTTCTCACCGTGCTACGGGCAGGGCCCCTGGGTCCAGGCCGACCCGGAGAACGGCCTGTTCCAGTCGGATTTCGGCTACAGCAAGAACACCTCCAACACCGGCACGGGACCGCTTCCCTTCGTCACCGCGCTGCTGAAGAACAACGGCCAGCACCGTTTCGCGCTGAAATACGGCAATGCCCAGTCCGGCGGTCTCACCACCACCTATTCCGGCGGCGAACCCACCGTGGGCGGCGGCTACTCGCCGATGCACCAGGAGGGCGCGATCGTCCTCGGCACCGGCGGCGACAACAGCAACGGCTCCATCGGGTCCTTCTTCGAAGGCGTGATGACCTCCGGCATCCCGACCGACGCCGCCGACGACTCCGTGCAGGCGAACATCGTCTCCGTCGGCTACGGCGGCGCGACCGGCTCCGCCGGCTCCCTCACTCCCGGTTCGGAGATCTCGCTGCGCGCCACCACCTCCTGCTGCACCGGTGACTACATCCGCCACCAGAACGACACGGCGGTCATCTCCTCGATCACATCGAGCAGTTCGACCCTCGACAAGAACGACGCCACCTGGATCGTCCGCCGGGGCCTCGCGAGCAGCTCCTGCGTCTCCTTCGAGTCCAGGAACTATCCGGGCGACTTCCTGCGGCACTACAACTTCCAGCTCCTGCGGCAGCCCATGGACGGCACCGCGCAGTTCAGAGCCGACGCCACGTTCTGCCCGGGGACCGGCAAGAGCGGCACCGGGACGTCGTTCGCCTCGTACAACTACCCGAGCAAATACATCCGCCACTACGACCACAACGTCTACATCGCGAGCAACGGCGGCTCGAACACCTGGGACAGCTCCACGTCATGGACGAACGACGTGAGCTGGGTGGTCAGTCAGCCCTGGGCGCCGTAGCCGCCGGGGACAGCGACTGAGGGGGCGGCTGAACGGGCGATGCGGACTCCACCGGGAGTTCGGCGGTGACCGTGAAGCCACCCCGCGGCGACGGGCCGGCCCGCAGGGAGCCGCCCGCCGCCGCGAGCCGTTCGGTCAGGCCCTTCAGACCGGTCCCGCCGACACCCGCCGGGGCCGGCACGGCGGGCGCGCCGCTCCCGTTGTCCGCCACTGTCAGCCGGACGCGCTCCAAGGTCCCGTCGACGGTGATCTCACACAGATTCGCGCCGCTGTGCCGTACGGCGTTGGTGACCGCCTCGCGCACCACCCAGCCCAGCAGGGCCTCGGTCTGCGAGACCAGAGGAGGACCGGAGCGGCGCACCACGGGCTCGATGCCGGCGGCGGTCAGGGCCGAGCGGGCCCGGTCCATTTCCGTGCCGAGACTGCCCTCGCGGTAGCCGGTCACCGCTTCGCGTATCTCGGTGAGCGCCTGCCGTCCGACCGACTCGATGTCCGTCACCTGCGCCAGCGCCGCCTCCATGTCACGCGGGGCGAGCCGGCGGGCCGCCTCCGACTTCACCACGATCACCGAGAGGGTGTGGCCGAGCAGGTCGTGCAGGTCGCGGGAGAAGCGCAGGCGTTCCTGCTCCACCGCGCGGTGGGCCAGCTCCTCGCGGGCGGCGCGCAGTTCCCGTACGGCCTCGGAGAGGGACAGGATCGCCGCGGTCACCATCGTCGACAGGAACGTGCCGTAGGCGACGTTCAGCCCGTCCCAGCCGTCGCGCAGGCAGGAGACGACGCCCGCGACCGCGGTGAGGACGACGCCCGTCCTGCCCAGCCAACAGCCTCGCACGACCGCTCCCGTCGCAAGGCCCAGCAGGGGGAAGAACAGCAGCCAACTGCCGCCGTACCCGATGGCCAGGCCGAAGGTCACCACGCCCATCACGACCAGCGCCGCCCGCGTGGACCTGGCCTCCCGGGTCTGCTTGTGGAAGGCCCGGAACACCACGTAGATGTAGCAGGAGTTGAAGGCGAGCAGGCCCAGACCGCCGATCCACGGGTTGAGGGTCTTGCCCTGGAAGAGGTTGGAAAAGGCGCCCATCCCCATCAGCAGCCAGGGCAGCAGGGAGAACCCGGTGGGCGGCGGCCCCGGGTTCTCGGGCACCTTCCCGGCCTTCCGGGCGGCCTTCTGCTCGGCCTTGAACCGCTCCGTGTCCTCTTTCCACGTCTGCCGCGCCTGCTGCCAGGCACTGAGACGGCACGAGACGTTTCGCACCCAGGACATGTCCCTGTTTCCCCCGTTCCCCCGATCAGATGTTCCCCGCGGTCCTGCGGTAGGACAGCACAGCGTAGGAACCGAACGCCAGCAGCCAGGCCGCGAGGACGACGATCGTGCCCAGGGCGGGGGCATGACCGTCCGCGACCGATGTGCCGAGCTCGGCGAAGCGGTGGGTCGGGGTGTACGCGGACACCGAGCGCAGCCAGCCCGGGAACAGGGACAGCGGGAACCACAGGCCGCCGAGCACCGCCAGACCCAGGTTGCAGATCATGTTCGTCACGCCCGTGGTCTGGGCGGTCAGCCGGTAGCCGTTGCCGAGGCCGAGCAGGGTGAAGGGGATCGAGCCGAGCCACAGCAGCAGTGCGATCGCCGCCCACTGCCAGGCCGCCAGGCGTACGCCGTTGACCAGCCCGCCCGCCACGAGCACCGCGACGATCGCGGGCAGCACGGTCACCGATCCGGTCAGCGCCCGGCCGGCGACGACCTGGCGCGGGGTCATCGGGGTCACCCTCAGTTGCCGCAGCCAGCCGATCGCCCGGTCCTCGGCCACCCCGCCACCGGTGTTCAACGCCGAGCCGACCGCGCCGTACGCGGCCATGCCCACCATGGAGGCGGTCCTCCAACTGCCGTCGTTCTCACCGATGTTGGTGAACAGCAGGTACATCATCACCGGCATCGCGACCCCGCCGATCACAAAGCCCACGTCGCGCAGGGTCCGGCGCACCTCGAGCCGCAGGTAGTCCCACATCACACCGTCTCCTTCTCACCTGAGGTCAGGGCGAGGAACGCGTCGTCCAGCGACGCCGGGACGACCTCCAGGCCCCGTATCGCGTCCAGTCCGGCCAGGGCGATCACGGTCGCGTCGGAGTCGTCCGTGCGCAGCAGCGCCCGGTCCCCGCGTACCTCCACCGACCGCACGCCGGGCAGCAGTTCCAGGCCCGCCGTGCCGCGCCCCGCCAGGTCGAAGGAGACCAGATTGCCGCCCGCGGCCCGCCTCAGCTGCTCGCCCGTGCCGTCCGCGACGACCCGGCCCCGGTCGATGACGACGATCCGGTCGGCGTGCGCGTCCGCCTCCTGAAGGTAGTGCGTGGAGAACAGGACGGTGTGGCCGCGCCGGGCGTAGGCCCGCATCGAGTCCCAGAAGGCATGCCGCGCCTCCACGTCCAGCGCGGCGGTCGGCTCGTCCAGCACGAGCAGCGAGGGATTCCCGGCGAGCGCCACCGCGAACCGCACCCGCTGGGTCTGGCCGCCGGAGAGCCGGTCCACGCGCCGCCCGGCCAGGTCCGCGATCCCGGCCAGCTCCAGGACCCGGGCGACGGGCATCGGGTCGGGGTAGCGGCCGGCCACGAAGGAGACCAGCTCGCGAACGGTGACCCGGGGGACCGCCCGCGCCTCCTGGAGCATGGCGCCCACCCGGCCCGCGCGCACGGCGTGCTCCGGGGGCCCGCCGAAGAGCTCGACCGCCCCCTCGTCCGGCTCGTTCAGGCCGAGCAGCAGTGAGATCGTCGTCGACTTCCCGGCGCCGTTGCGGCCGAGCAGTGCGACCGTCTCGCCGGGCTCCAGCCGCAGGTCGATGCCGTCCACGGCGCGCACGGCACCGTAGGTCTTGACCGCCCCCGTGAAGGACACCGCCGGTGGTGTCCCAGTCGTCTTCTTCATGCGTACGAGGCTATGCGGGGCGCGGTGCTGCCGGCAGAGGCGTTTGTCAGCGATCCGTCAGGACAAATGTCCCGCTCCCTTCCCGGGCCGCTGGAGCTGACGCGACGTCAGGAGCCTTCACAACGGGGGACCACTGGGCTATACAGGGTCCGCCGGACTGGAACGCGTTCCTGTTCTGCCCGTGACGACCTCGGTGCGGCCGACGGTGCGGACGGCCGCACCGAGGTCTCGACCGTCAGGAGCCCCATGCCCATCGACGAAGCCCTGGCCCTCGCGGCCGAACCCCGGACCGGCGAGATCACCTGGACCTCCAAGGACGTGCAGCTCTACCACCTCGGCATCGGCGCCGGCGTCCCCGCCACCGACCCCGACGAACTGCGCTACACCCTCGAGTCCCGGTTGCACGTCCTGCCCAGCTTCGCCACCGTCGCCGGCGCCGGCTCCCCGGGCGTGATCAGCGGTCTGTCCATGCCCGGCGTGGACGTCGACCTCGCCCGCGTCCTGCACGGCGGCCAGTCGCTGACGATCCACCGCCCGATCCCGGCCGAGGGCAGCGCCTCGGCGACCTCCCGCATCGCCGCCGTGTACGACAAGGGCAAGGCTGCTGTCCTCGTCATGCGCACCGAGGTGGCCGACGCCGACGGCCCGCTGTGGACCAACGACGCCCAGATCTTCGTACGGGGAGAGGGCGGCTGGGGCGGTGACCGCGGGCCGTCGGCCCGGCTGGATGCGCCCACAGGCGAGCCCGACAAGGTCGTCGAACGGACCGTCCGTGAGGACCAGGCCCTGCTCTACCGCCTCTCCGGCGACTGGAACCCCCTGCACGCCGACCCGGAGTTCGCCGAGCTCGCCGGATTCGAACGGCCCATCCTGCACGGTCTGTGCACCTACGGGATGACGCTCAAGACGGTCGTCGACACGCTGCTCGGCGGCGACGTGACCCGGGTGCGCTCCTATGCCACGCGGTTCGCCGGGGTGGTGTACCCGGGGGAGACCCTGCGCATCCGCATGTGGCGCCAGGGGGCGAAGGGGACCGAGGGGGCGCAAGAGGCGCAGGGCGTGGTGCGGGTGATCGTGGGCGCGGTCGAGCGGGGCGATGCGCCGGTCCTCGCCGACACGATCGTCGAGCATTCCTGAGCCGCCGAGTCGCCGAGTCGCCGAGTCGCCGAGTCGCCGAGTCGCCGAGTCGCCGAGTCGCCGAGTCGCCGAGTCGGCCGAGTCGGCCGAGCCGCCGAGCCGCCGAGTCGCCGAGTCGGCCGAGCCGCCGAGCCGCCGAGTCGCCGAGTCGGCCGAGCCGCCGAGCCGCCGAGTCGCCGAGTCGGCCGACTCGACGAGCCGTCGAACATCCTGAGCGACCGAGTCGTCCAAGCGCTCCCGAGCGACCGAGCCGTCCCAGCACTCCCGAGTCACCGACCCGTCATGCGACGGCCCCGCCCGTCGCGGGGACAGGCGGGGCCGAAGAGACCCGGCAGCCGACGGGTACGACGGCTGACGAACCTCACCTCACGCAGCGGACGCGGTTCAGGCCGCTGTGCCGGTCTGTTGCTGCTGACCGGACGGCTTGCGGTGCCGGCCGTGCGGCGCCGCCTCGTGGTCCTCGGCGGAGACCGGACCGCGGTGCTTGCCGTGCCCCGGGATCTCCTGGGCCTCGGCAGACAGAGGCTGTGTGGTGCTGGTGTCGTTCATCGGAAGTGTCCACCCCGTCAAAACATGATCGTTCGTACAGCCGAGCGAGTCTAACGGGCGGCAACGACAGCCGTTCCGGGGGCCGGGGGCGTCGTGCTGCGGCTGCCGCCCTGGCGCTGCGCGTGCCCGGGAAACCCGTCCTTACTCCCCACCGGTGCCTGTCTCTTACGGATCCACACGAGGGGGGTCGGGGCCGCTTCGGCGCGCCGCGGCGACAGCGCCTGCTGCAACGTGACCGGTCTCGTCACGGACGGCTCCGGCGGCTCCGGCGGCCGCGGAACCGGCTGTTCCCCCGTCTCCAGGGCCGGCGCGGCGACCGCCGGCCCGGGCACCTCCAGCCGCGCCACCCCGCACCGCACGGCACCCGTCGCGTACGGCAGCCGCAGCACGCCGTCCCGCGTCCACCTCCCGGCCCCCGCCAACCAGCCCGTCGGCGCGGCGAGTTGGTGCACCCTGCGGTCCGCGGGGCGCCACACCCCGACCCAACTGCCGGCCGGCCCGTCGATGCGCAGCGCCACCGCGCAGCTCTCCGGTGTCAGCGCCTGCCCCGGCTGAATGGCGAACGGCGTCGCCGGGCGGTCAAGCCGCAGGCACTCGGGGAAACGCACCGGCAGCGTGCTCCCCAACACCCCCCAGCCGAGCCGCTCCCGGCCCGGTGAGGGTGCGTCCGAGCGGATCAGCAGCAGGCCGCTGTCCGGGTCGGCGAGCAGCAGTCGGTCGTTGCTGCCGTCCGCGATCTGCAGCAGCGGCGACACCTCGCCGTCCCGCTCCAGATCGACCACCACCGTCTTGGTGGGACCCCCGTCCGACGGCGTGCGGTCCACGGCCAGCAGCCGGCCCGTGCGGTCCAGCCACACCCCGCCCGAGCACCGGCCGGGCACCTGAGCCACTCGCTCGGGCCCCCTCGCGCCGCCCGCCACCAGCCACACCGCGCTCGCCCCCTCACCCACCTCCAGCGCGAACGCGCGGTCCCCTGTCGGGGCCGGCGGCAGCAGCCGCAGCCGGGTCTCCTCCGTGTGGCACTCCACCGTGCCCAGCGGCCGCTCCCCGGTCCCCGGCCCGGTCGGGTACAGCAGCGAGAACGTGTGCCGCCGCCCGGCCGCGACGCGGTGGATGAGCACCCGCCCGTCGGCCAACGGCTGCACTTCGGTGCCGGGCTCCTCGGGCTGGTTGACGGGCAGCGGTACGGCGTACGGTTCCGGGCCGTCCAGGGTCCAGCGCTCCGGGTACCAGGACGCGCCGTCCAGAGCGAGACGCGCCGCGTAGGAACCGTCCGCGGTGATCACGCATCCGGGCGCGG
Organism: Streptomyces sp. NPDC051104; assembly: GCF_040682835.1. Taxonomy (NCBI): domain Bacteria; kingdom Bacillati; phylum Actinomycetota; class Actinomycetes; order Kitasatosporales; family Streptomycetaceae; genus Streptomyces; species Streptomyces sp. NPDC051104. The sequence goes on from NZ_JBFBBS010000036.1 coordinate 30,349, forward strand.
GCGCCCCTTCGGGGCCGTTCGCCGTGGCGGATGTGAAGGCACAGGCCGTCATCATTCGGTCACCTCCGGCGACGAAGCTAGTTTTCGTACGCACAGGCGTGACATCCCCGGGCCGTCGCTTCACACGTAAGGGTGTCGGTGCGGGGATTCCTGTGAATAAACGGGGGCGGCTGTGCTGCACAAGGGGGCGCGCGTGCGGCCAACTCACCACGTCGGCAGGACCGGACGACGACCGGACGGCCGACTGGACGGCGGCTGGACGGCGCCTGGGTGGACGACTGGACGGCGGCTGGACGGCGCCTGGGTGGACGTCTGGACGGCGGCTGGACGGCGACTGGACGGCGCCTGGACGACGCCTGGGTGGACGACTGGACGGCGACTGGACGGCGACTGGACGACGCCTGGGTGGACGACTGGACGGCGGCTGGACGACGCCTGGGTGGACGACTGGACGGCGGCTGGACGACGTCTGGACGGGGAGCCGGCTCGTACGGTCCGGCGAGCCGGCGCGTACGAGCCGCTCCCGCCGCCCGCCGGAACGACCCGTGGCCGATGGGTCACCGCCCCGGGCCAGGTAGCCTTTTCCCCGTGCCCCGTCTGTCTGAAGTCATCGCCGCGCTGGAGAACCTGTGGCCCGCCGAGCGGGCCGAGTCCTGGGACGCGGTCGGCACGGTCGTCGGCGACCCCGACCAGGAGGTCTCCCGGGTTCTCTTCGCCGTCGACCCCGTCCAGGAGATCGTCGACGAGGCCGTGAAGCTGGGCGCCGACCTGCTGATCACGCATCACCCGCTCTATCTGCGCGGTACGACGACGGTGGCGGCCTCCACCTTCAAGGGCCGTGTCGTGCACACCCTGATCAAGAACGACATCGCGCTGCACGTCGCCCACACCAACGCCGACACCGCCGACCCCGGCGTCAGCGAAGCGCTGGCCGGCGCGCTGGACCTCAGGGTCGTACGCCCCCTGGTGCCGGACGCCACCGACCCGGAGGGCCGCCGGGGCCTCGGCCGCGTCTGCGAGCTGGACCACCCGCTCACCGTCCGCGAGCTGGCCGCCCGTGCCGCCGAGCGGCTGCCCGCCACCGCGCAGGGCATCCGCGTCGCCGGCGACCCCGAGGCGGTGGTCCACACGGTCGCCGTCAGCGGCGGCTCGGGCGACAGCCTCTTCGACGCCGTCCGCGCGGCGGGTGTCGACGCTTTCCTCACCGCGGACCTGCGCCACCACCCGGCCTCCGAGGCCCGCGCCCACAGTCCTCTCGCGCTGCTCGACGCGGCGCACTGGGCCACCGAGTGGCCCTGGTGCGAGCTGGCCGCAGCCCAGCTCGACGAGATCTCCGACCGGCACGGATGGGACCTTCGCGTCCACGTCTCCAGGACGGTCACCGACCCCTGGACCGCCCACGCGGCGTCCACCACCACCTCTAGCTCAACGGGAGCCCCAAACTGAACGCCGCGTCCGCCGACCAGATCCGCCTCCTCGACGTCCAGGACCTCGACGTCCGCCTGCAGCAGCTCTCGCACAGGCGGAGGTCCCTGCCCGAGCACGCCGAGATCGAGTCCCTGACCAAGGACCACGTCCAGCTCCGCGACCTGCTGGTGGCCGCGCAGACGGAGGAGAGCGACTGCGCCCGCGAGCAGACCAAGGCGGAGCAGGACGTGGACCAGGTGCGCCAGCGCGCCGCCCGCGACCAGCAGCGCCTCGACTCCGGCGCGGTCACCTCGCCCAAGGACCTGGAGAACCTCCAGCACGAGATCGCCTCGCTCGCCAAGCGGCAGGGCGACCTGGAGGACATCGTCCTCGAGGTGATGGAGCGCCGCGAGGCCGCGCAGGAGCGGGTGGCGGAGCTGACCGAGCGCGTCGCCTCCGTCCAGTCGAAGATCGACGACGCCACCGCGCGCCGGGACGCCGCCTTCGAGGAGATCGACGGCGAGGCCGCATCGGTGACCAAGGAGCGCGAGGTCGTCGCGGCGTCCGTCCCCGCGGACCTGCTCAAGCTCTACGACAAGCTGCGCGAGCAGCAGGGCGGCATCGGCGCGGCCAAGCTGTACCAGCGCACCTGCCAGGGCTGCCGGCAGGAGCTGGCGATCACCGAGCTGAACGAGATCCGCAAGGCGGCGCCCGACACGGTGGTGCGCTGCGAGAACTGCCGCCGGATCCTGGTGCGCACGGCGGAGTCCGGCCTGTAAGAGGCGACCAGAGGCCATAGGGGTTCGACAAGAGGCGTAGGGCGTGCGGGAGTTCATGGTCGAGGCGGACGGCGGTTCCCGGGGCAACCCGGGGCCCGCGGGCTACGGCTCCGTGGTGCGCGACGCGGCGAGCGGCGAGACGCTCGTGGAGCGGGCCGAGTACATCGGCACGGCCACGAACAACGTCGCCGAGTACCGCGGCCTGCTGGCCGGGCTGCGTGCGGCCCACGACCTGGACCCGGGCGCGCGGGTACGGGTGCGGATGGACTCCAAGCTGGTCGTCGAGCAGATGTCGGGCCGCTGGAAGATCAAGCACCCGGCGATGAGACCCCTGGCGATGGAGGCGGCCGCGGTCCTCCCGCCCGGGCAGGTCACCTACGAGTGGATCCCGCGCGAGCAGAACAAGCACGCGGACCGTCTCGCCAACGAGGCGATGGACGCGGGGGCGCGAGGCGAGCGCTGGGAACCGTCCGGTTCGACGGCGGAGCCGGCTGCCGGTGGCGCCACGGGCCCTGGGCGAGAGGCCCCCGCGGGGTCGGCGAAGGCTTCCGTGGGCCCGACGGAGCGGGAGGCGGCCGACATCCGGGCCGCGCGCAACGTCGCCTCCGCGCCGCCGCCCGATCTCGGGGCCCCCACCACCTTCGTACTGCTGCGGCACGGCGAGACCACGCTGACCCCGCAGAAGCGGTTCTCCGGGAGCGGGGGCAGCGACCCGGGTCTCTCCGAGGTCGGCCGACGGCAGGCCGAACTGGTCGCCGGCGTGCTGGCCGCGCGCGGGACCGTGCAGACCGTCGTCTCCTCACCCCTCGCCCGCTGTCGCGAGACGGCCGGTGTCGTCGCGGCCCGCCTCGGGCTGGAGGTCGGCATCGAGGACGGACTGCGCGAGACAGACTTCGGTGCCTGGGAGGGCCTCACCTTCGGCGAAGTCCGCGAGCGGTACCCGGACGACATGAACGCCTGGCTGACCGACCCCGAGGCCGCGCCCACCGGCGGCGGCGAGAGCTTCGCGGCCGTCGCCCGCCGGGTCGCCGTAGCGCGGGACAAGCTGCTCGCCTCCCACGCGGGCCGCACCGTCCTGGTCGTCTCCCACGTGACGCCCGTCAAGACCCTGGTACGGCTCGCGCTCGGCGCACCGCCCGAGGCCCTGTTCCGCATGGAGTTGTCGGCTGCGTCCCTGTCCGCGGTGGCGTACTACGCCGACGGCAACGCCAGCCTCCGCCTCCTCAACGACACGTCGCACCTGCGCTGACCGGGCGCCGCAGCCCGGCGGCCTCCCGGGCAAGGCCCTCGATCCGCGCCCAGTCCCGCCCGGCGATCGCGTCCTCGGGGACCATCCACGTACCGCCGACGCAGCCGACGTTGGGCAGGGCGAGGTACTCCGGGGCGTTCGCCGGTCCGATGCCGCCCGTCGGGCAGAAGCGGGCCTGGGGGAGTGGTCCGGCGAGCGACTTCAGGAACGCCGTGCCGCCCGCCGCCTGCGCCGGGAAGAACTTCATCTCCCGTACGCCGTGTTCGAGGAGCGCCACGACCTCCGAAGCCGTCGACACCCCCGGCAGGAACGGCACCCCGGAGCCCTGCATCGCCGCCAGCAGCCCATCCGTCCACCCGGGGCTGACCAGGAAACGCGCACCCGCCGCGACGCAGTCCGCCACCTGCTCCGGCGTGATGACGGTCCCGGCCCCCACCACCGCGCCCGCGACCTCACCCGACACCGCCCGGATCGCCTCCAGACCGGCCGGCGTGCGCAGCGTCACCTCGATCGCGGGCAGCCCACCGGCCACCAGCGCCCGAGCGAGCGGCACGGCGTCGGCGACGTCCTTGACCACGACCACGGGGATGACGGGCGCGAGATCGAGCACCGGGTGGGCGGAGGGCCCGGCGGACGGCGCGGAGGGCGAGGCGGACGGCGTGGTGGAGGACGAGGACAGCGGCGCGGTCATGGCCGTCATCCTGCCCACGAACGACAACATGCGCAAAGGTCATTGCACATGCTGCAACGCGGCGGCAAGCGCTACGGGTACAACACCACGCCATCAGCGGGTGGCCGATCAGTGGACCTCGGTCACCACCACATCCAACGACCACGGCTTCCCCGCACGCCCCGGCGCCTCGGCCTCCACCACGTACCCCAGGTCCCGCAGCGCCTCGACCAGCTCCGCCGGATCCTTCGGCGCGACCCCGGCCGTCAGCAGGGCGCGGACGATCCGCCCCTTGGTCGCCTTGTTGAAGTGGCTCACGACCGACCGCTTCTCCACCCCGTCCACGACCTGGGAGTGCAGCACCCGCACGGTCGCCGTACGCCCGGCGACCTCGCCCTTCGGCTTCCACGCGGCCGCGTACGCGGAGGACCGCAGGTCCAGCGCCAGACCGCCGCCGGCCGCCTCGGGCAGGACGGAGGCCATCGGCGTGCGCCAGTACGCGCCGAGCGCCCCGAGCCCGGGCAGCTTCACGCCCATCGAGCAGCGGTACGAGGGGATGCGGTCCGTGACGCGGACGGCGCCCCACAGCCCGGAGAAGACGAGCAACGACCTGGCCGCGCGCCGCTTGGCCGCGCTGTCCAGGGAGGCCAGGTCCAGGGCGTCGTAGAGCACGCCGGTGTAGATCTCTCCGGCGGGCCGCGCCCCCGCGGTCCGCAGCCCGGCGTTCTTCGCGACCTCCCCGCGCAGCCCCTCACTGAGTCCGAGCACCTCGCTCGCCTTCTCCTCGTCCCCCGAGCACAGTTCGACCAGTTCGGCCAGCACGGCCTCCCGCGCGGCGGTCAGCCCCGGCAGGGACAGCGACTCCAGCTTCAGCGGGGCACCGCGTCCGGAGGGCGCCTTGCCTTCGGAGGGCGGCAACAGGACGAGCACAGGTCTTCTCCTTGAACCGGGTGGTGGCGGCCTGCGCCAGGTTACGGGGTTGCAGGGTTACGGGATCACAGGGTCAGGGGGTGCGGGGTCACGCGGTGCGGGGTGCTGTCGGCGGAGCGCCGCCACCAGCCGATCCGGCTTCTGGGCGTGGAACCGGATCGGGTGGACGTCCCTGCGCCGCCCCAGCAGTGAGACGTGGGTGACGGGCGTGTTTCAGTTCCAGGGTCACCAACAGCGTTCAAGACACGGCGCGGTGAGGGGCCCGAAACTCGCCGCATGACTGCACGCGGCTGGTTCCTGTTCTTCCTGATGGGAGTGATCTGGGGCGTCCCCTATCTGATGATCAAGGTGGCGGTGGACGCCGTGTCCCCCACCATGGTGGTGTTCACGCGCTGCGCACTGGGCGCCGCGCTCCTGCTCCCGTTCGCGATACGCCAAGGGAACCTCCCGCGGGCCGTACGGACCCACTGGCGCCCCATGCTGGCCTTCGCGTGCATCGAGATCATCGGCCCGTGGCTGACGCTCACCGACGCCGAACGGCACCTGTCCAGCTCCACGGCGGGCCTGCTGATCGCGGGCGTCCCGATAGTGGGCGTGGTCGCGGCCCGGCTCTTCGGTGACACGGAGCGCCTGGGCATACGACGGCTGACGGGCCTGGCGCTGGGCCTGGCCGGCGTCGGCGTCCTCACGGCCCCCCACCCGACCGGCGGAGACGCCCGCTCCCTGGCGGAGGTGCTGCTGACGGTCCTCGGCTCCGCAACCGCACCACTGATAGCCGCCCGCCACCTCAAGGACGTCCCCACGCTCCAGCTCATCGCCCCCTGCCTGACGCTGGCGACGCTGGTCTACGCCCCCGCGGCCGCGGCCACCTGGCCGACCACCGTCCCCTCCGCCCAGGTCCTGGCCGCCATGGCCGGCCTGGGAGTGCTCTGCACGGCTGTGGCCTTCGTCGCCTTCCTGGAACTGATCAAGGAGGCGGGCCCGACCCGTGCGACGGTGATCACGTACGTCAACCCGGCGGTCGCGGTCGCGGCGGGCGCGGCCCTGCTGGACGAGCCCCTGACGGCAGGCATCATGGTCGCCTTCGCGTTGATCCTTGCAGGCTCGGTGCTGGCGACGGCGGGCCCGGCCGTGGCCACGGCACCGAAGCGGGCGCCACGCCCGGTACCATGGTCCACACGGCAGACGAGCCGGGCGGACGGCCGCGTGGAGTCCCCCTGACGGGGAGCTCCCCGAGGAACGTCCGGGCTCCACAGGGCAGGGTGGTGGCTAACGGCCACCCGGGGTGACCCGCGGGACAGTGCCACAGAAAGCAAACCGCCCGGCGCTCAGGCGTTGGGTAAGGGTGAAACGGTGGTGTAAGAGACCACCAGTGCCCAGGGTGACCTGGGCAGCTAGGTAAACCCCACCCGGAGCAAGGTCAAAAGGGAGCGCCTTCGACTAGGGAAGGTGCTCCTGCGCGGACGATCGAGGGCGGCCCGCCCGAGTCCGCGGGTAGACCGCACGAGGCCGGCGGCAACGCCGGTCCTAGATGGATGGCCGTCACCGAGAGGCTCGCGAGGGCCTTTCGGGACAGAACCCGGCGTACAGCCCGACTCGTCTGCCGCTTCTGCGGCTCTTTGTTCGGGAAAGGGGCCTCCGACCCTGTCGGAGGCCCCTTTCCGTGTTTCAGGGGCTCGCCGCGTGACGGCGCGGCCTGAGGCGGCCCAGCAGGCCTACCTCTCCAGGAAGGCGAAGAGCTCTTCCCAGCGGTCGGTGATGTGCTCGGGGGAGTAGCGCTGCACGGATCGGCGGGCCTTTTCGCCCATCGTCTCCCGCAGCTCCTCGTCGGACATCAACCGCACCAACCGCTCGGCGAGTTCGGTGGTGTTGCCGGGCCGGGCCAGCAGTCCGTCCTCGCCGTCGGTGATGATCTCGTGGACGCCGGGCGCGCAGTCGAACGCGGCACACGGCAGGCCGAAGGCCATCGCCTCGAGCAGGGCGAGCGGGAAGCCCTCACCGCGGGAGGAGAGCGCGAACACCGAGGCCTGCCTGAGCGCCGCGGGCACGTCGTCGGTCTGTCCGGCGAAGTCCACCGAGTCGTCCAGGCCGAGCTCGGCGCACCGCTGCTTCAGGGCGGCCTCCTGGTCGCCGCTGCCGTACAGGCGCAGCACCCACCCCGGCTGTTGTCGCGAGGCCTCGGCCCAGGCGTCGAGCAGCATGTCGACGCCCTTCTCGTGGGAGAGCCGGCCGACGCTCAGGACCACCTTCTCGGTGCGCTCGGACGTCTCCTCCGTCGGGGCCAGCGGCAGCGGGTTCGGCATGAATCCCACGTTGTTCATGCCCTCGACGGCCCAGCGGTCGGCGTCTTCCTGGGTGAGCACCAGCAGCCGGTCGACGTCCTTGTAGTACGTCTTGACCCGCTCGAACCGGGAGGACTTCTTGGACGTCTCGAAGGCCTCGTGGCTCATGCCGATGACGGTGTGCCCGGCGGTGTCGGCGAGGGCCACCCACTCCATCGCCCACACCTGGGTGACGATGATCACCGCGCCCGGCCCGGCGGCCCGGAACATCCGGGTGAGCTTGTCGGTGGCCGCCTGCATGTGTCCCTCGGCGCGGCGGACGGCCGGATCCAGCCGACCGAGCTTGAGCCGCGGCTTGGGGCGGCCCGGCGGTCGGCGGGCGTACAGGGTCGCCGTCTCGAACGGCGGGTCGTTCAACTCCATGGGCGCGTGCGGCGGCGCTATGCCGACGACCGTCACCCGGTGGCCGCGCTCGGCCAGCAGGCGGGCCATCTGTATCTGCCACCGGCCCACGCCGCCGAGCTCGTTGACCTCGTTGCCGACGAAGAAGATGTCACGCCGGGTCATCGGGCCTCCCTCGCGTCACCGAAGAAGCGGTCCACGATCTGTGCCGCCGCGTCGCCTCGGTCGTACTCACCGTACTTGTCCACGAATTCCTTCAGCTGCGCCCCGTACCGGGACGCGGCCTCGTCCAGCTCTGCCACGGCCGTGAACAGCTCCTCCTCGGTTCGGGCCACCGGACCCGGTGCCTCGTCGAGCAGGTTGAAGTACGTGCCGCGGACGTCGCCCGCGTACTCGTCCCAGTCGTAGGCATAGAAGAGAATCGGGCGTTGCAGCAGAGCGTAGTCGAACATGACGGACGAGTAGTCGGTGATCAGCGCGTCGGCGAGCAGCATCAGCGGGGTGACGTCCGGCTCGTCGGTGACGTCGATCACCCGTCCGGCCACCGATGGTGGCAGGGCGAGCCGGTTCAGGTAGTGGGCCCGCACCAGCAGGACGCAGTCCTCGCCGAAGCGGTCGGCGAAGCGCTCCACGTCGAACGGGAACTCGAACTCCCGTAGGCGGCCTTCCCGGTTGGCGCGGAACGTGGGCGCGTACAGGACCACCCGCTTGCCCGGTGCGATGCCGAGCCGCTGGGCCAGCTCTCGTACGGCGGGATCCCGGGTCTCCGGGGTCTGAGCCGCCCGCACCAGGGCGTCGTTGCGCGGGTAGCCGGTGCGCAGCAGCTTCTCGTCCGGGATGCGGTAGGCGCGGGCCAGGGTGCGCACGTCATGCTCGCCGCGCACCACGAAGTGGTCGAAGCGGTTCAGCGCCTCCTGGTAGACGCGCTGTTCCTGCTCGGACGTCACGCGCAGGGAGGGCTCGTCGAAGCCCATCCGCTTCAGTGCCGAGCCGTGCCAGGTCTGGATGTACGTCGTCTCCGGTCGCTTGGGCAGCCGCAGCGGGAAGCCCTGGTTGTCGATCCAGAACTCCGCCTGGGCGAGCGCCCTGAGATACGGCCACGACCACCGGCGCACCAGCTGGACGTCGTCGGGGAAGCCCTTGGGCTTCTCACCGGCGTGCGACCAGATCGGCGTGATGGGTGCGCCGCGCCGGCGCAGCTCCTCGTAGATCGCGCGCGGGCTGTCGCTGTACTGCCGGCCCAGGTGGCTCTCGAAGACGACCGTGCCCTTGCGGACCGGCAGGAGGCGCAGCATCCGGCGGTAGACCTGAATCTTGCGCTCGCCGGAGTTGAGATCGCGGTGCACGGCCCGCAGGGAGCGGTAGGCGCCCTTCGCGGCGCGGGCGGGTCGGCCGTGCATGTGGCGGTCGACCAGGGCACGTCCGTCGCGGGCGGCCTTGCTCTCCTGGGTGAGCTTCAGGGCGAGGTGGCCCTTGGCGGAGGCGTGCGCCTGCATGCGGTCGGCCGTGAAGCGGGTCAGCCGCGGACGGACCGGTACCAGGCCGGCGTTCTCCAGGCCGACGGTGCCGACGGTGAGTCGGCTGGTCGTGCGCGTGCCGTCCACGGTGAGGTGCAGCCGGACGTCCCAGACCTCGTCCACGATGCCCAGCGGGCGCAGCCGGCGCTCCAGCGGGACGTCCGCGCGCCAGGTGATGACGTCATCCTCGTGCCGTACGTCCTGCACGGGGAAGTGGAAGGTCTGGAGGCTGCGGCGACGGGCCCGGAACTCCAGCTGGGCGGTGAGCCGTGCCTCGGGGGCGATGGTGTGCAACGGGTTGACGATGCCGCCCGACAGTGTGACGTCGCCGCCGTGTACTTCGTATCCGGTCAGCAGATTGCGCAGGACCATGGCGTCCAGCGGCTTGGCGTGCAGACCCAGCGAGGTGACGTCCATCACGGCCCGGCCCTGCGGATCGTCGAGGTGCTCGTCGCACCAGTAGACCCGGCCGTCGCGCACGACGAGCGGGGTGGAGATCTTGTTCCGGTTGATCAGCGTGTCGATCGCCGGCATGAGGTTGGGCCAGTCCTCCCGCAGCAGCAGGTAGGCGCAGATGGCGTGGACCCGGTCCAACTCGTCGTAGGCCGCCTGCGGGAAGTCCTGGACGTAGCCGCGCGCCAGCTCGGCGAAGCGGTGGCGGTAGTCGTCGTCGAGGAACGGCAGGTCGCGCAGGTACAGCACCAGGTCGTGCTTGAGGAACTTGATGTCCTTGCGCAGTTTCAGCTCGTCGTGTCCGAGCCGGTCCAGGATCGCGTCGATCCGGCGGTGGATCTCGACCCGGTCGGCGAAGTTGTTTATCTCGTGACGCCGGTTGCTGATCGACTTCGCCTGCGTCTTCTCTACGACGTTCCAGTGATAGATGGTCTGCGGGATCAGCGTGATGCGCCGCGCCGCCAGGTAGGCCTGCGCGGAGAACAGCAGGTCCTCGTAGTGGATGCCGCGGGGGAAAGCCAGGCCGCCCTCGAGAAGGAAGGAGCGCCGGTAGCACTTGTTGGTCGAAAGGGTGTCGAAAACCATCAGATCCGGCAGCTCCGCCACCGACTCAAGGGTGCGGGTCTCCCGGTACAGCCACGGGTACCAGGGGACGCGCTTGTCGTGCCGGCTGTCGGTGTGGACGCGGACGCACAGGCCGGAGACCAGGTCGGCGTCGGTGCGGTCGGCGGCCTCCAGCATGTTGCGGCAGGCGTTGGGATCCAGAGTGTCGTCGCTGTCGAGGAACATCACGTAGCGCCCGCGGGCGACGGCGATGCCTCGGTTGCGGGGCTCACCGCAGCCGCCGCTGTTCTCCTCCAGCCGGATGGCCCGGACACGGCCGGGATGAGCGGCGGCAAGCGAGCACGCGACCTCGTAGGAGTCGTCGGTGGAGCAGTCGTCGGCAATGACAACCTCCACGTTCCCCAGCGTCTGGTCGAGAGCCGACCGCACGGCGGTAGGCAGGCGCTGGGCATCGTTGTAGACGATCACCACGACACTGATGTCGGGCACGTCATCCGATTCGACGCCTGACTGCGGGGTAACTAGCGACACGGCCACCTCTCGTATGGCTTTCGGGATCTCAGCCTGTTCCTGGGCACGACCAGGGGAAAGGCCGGGCATGCGTCTCAGTGTGAGACACACGATCCGCTGTGCAGGTTGTGCTTGCGTTCATGTGGCAGGAACCCCATCGTTCCACAATGGCCCGCCGGGGCAGGAGCCGGGCGGCAGTGCATGATCACCGAACCATTGTGAATCCCCGGTGCCCGAAGCATGAAAAAGGCATGCCCCTCTACGGGGGAGAGCCGCATGCGGAAGCGGTGCCGGGCCGTGCGAGCGACGCTCAAGCACAGGCGGGCACCGACGTGATCAGCGTCGACAGCGATACGCCGATCCTCAGCTCCGGGAAGACCGGTCCGACCGACCTACCGCGTCGCCGGACTCGGCTACATCCTGATCGGAGCCGACGGCTACACCGCGCCGGCAGGCTTCACCGACCCCTTCCGCAACGGCCGTGATCACGAGGCGTTCATTGCCCACCTGCGTGCCATGTCGCCCCTCAGCCCCCCAAGCTGGACCGGGTGACCCTCGTTTTTCGGCCCTCCATCCGCCTGTCCGAGGACGTAGCGGCCGGCGGCACCCGGCCGCGCGAGGGTACCCGGCAGTGTGAGAAACGGGCCTCCGTACTCCCACCTCGCCGGAGACCACCATGGAACTCCTCGAAGAAGCGCCCCACCGCTTCCGCATCGAACGACACGGTGACATGCGCGTCCCGGGCGTCGTCTTCGCCTCCCGGGCCCTGCTCAGCGACGCGCAGCAGGCGCTGGGGCAGGTCGTCAACGTGGCCACGCTGCCCGGCATCGTCGATGCCTCGTACGCCATGCCCGACATCCACTGGGGCTATGGCTTTCCCATCGGAGGTGTCGCGGCGACCGACATCGACGAGGGCGGGGTGGTGTCGCCGGGAGGGGTGGGGTTCGACATCTCCTGTGGGGTGCGGTTGCTGGCCGCGGACTGTGATCGTGACGTGCTCCGACCCGCCCTGGACGCGGTCATGGACGGGCTTGACCGGGCCATCCCTCGTGGCGCGGGACCCGGTGGCGTGTGGCGGCCGAGTGGGCTCGGGGAGCTGGAGCGCGTCCTGGAGGGTGGAGCCCGTTATGCCGTGGAGCAGGGGCATGGCGAGGAACGGGATCTTGCCCGGTGTGAGGACCGTGGAGCGGTGGGTGACGCCGATGTCCGGCAGGTGGGCGGGCGGGCCCGGGAGCGTGGGCTCGGGCAGGTGGGCAGCCTGGGGTCGGCCAACCACTTCCTTGAGGTGCAGCAGGTCGCCGAGGTGTACGACCAGGCGGCCGCCGACGCCTTCGGGATCGCGTGTGGTCAGGTGACCGTGATGATCCACTGCGGGTCGCGCGGGCTGGGTCACCAGATCTGTACCGACCATGTGCGGGCAATGGATCGGGCCATGGCCCGGTACGGCATCGCCGTGCCCGATCGGCAGCTGGCCTGCACCCCGGTCACCTCACCGGAGGGGCAGGCGTACCTCGGGGCGATGGCCGCCGCCGCGAACTACGGACGCGCCAACCGCCAGCTGCTCACCGAAGCCGCCCGTCGGGTCTTCCGTCGCGCCGCGAACGTCCGGCTGTCCCTGGTGTACGACGTGTCGCACAACCTCGCCAAGCTCGAGACCCATGACGTGGCCGGGCGGCTGCGTCGGCTGTGCGTGCACCGCAAGGGCGCCACTCGGGCGTTTCCGCCCGGGCATCCCGAGCTTCCCGAGAACCTGCGGGAGCAGGGGCAGCCCGTGTTGATTCCCGGGACCATGGGCACGGCCTCGTACGTCCTGGCAGGGGTGGCCGGGGGAGGTGCCTTCTTCTCCACCTGCCACGGTGCGGGGCGCCGGATGAGCCGTCACCAGGCCGCCCACTCGATCACAGGCAGGGAGCTGCGGGCAAGGCTGGAGCGGGACGGCATCGCCGCGCGTCCGCTCTCCTGGCGCGGCCTGACCGAGGAAGCCCCGGAGGCGTACAAGGACGTCGGTGAGGTCGTGGCGGCGAGCGAGAGTGCCGGGCTGTGCCGCGTCGTCGCCCGCCTGGTGCCGCTCGGTGTGGTCAAGGGCTGATCCCAGCCCGTGAACCCACAGGTCGACGGCTGCTCACACGTCCACGATCGCCGTGCACGACCAGCCGTACGGGTCCGGGCCCATGTGCAGGCCGTGCCACGAAACGCCCTTCGGTACGGCGCCGGTGATCTCCACGTCCGACAGTCCGGTGACCGTCAGCCGCACCTCGAGCCCCTCGTCGTCGGACTCGGCCTCCACGTCCACCGGCACCTGGCCGTGGACCTCCAGCCGGTAGACGACCTCCTCCAAGAGCGCGGCCAGCAGATCGTCGTCGTCGTTCTCGGCGAGTCTTACGCGCTCCACGGCGGTGGGACGTGCCGTGGACAGGTCCGCGAAGCAGTCCACGAGGCCGGTCGCCGCCTCCGCCAGGCAGCTCTCCCGGCTCACTCCCCACGCCTCGATCCGTACATCGGCGGTGTGCGGCACCGTCCGGTGGCCGCTCGAACCCTGCCGACGCATCGACCTGTCGTCGTCCGTGTCGCCGACCATGTCCATCATGTGCCCGCTTGGGACGCAGTCAATCGGCTTTCGCCGCGTCGCTCCGCCGACAGCGCGAGCCCCGCGGCGCCAAGCAGCCCCGGGGCCCGCGGCAAGGTGCGTCGTCGTCCACCTCACCCCGTGGCGAGCACCGCACGCTCCTTCCCGTCCCCCTCCGGCTCCGCCGCGCTCTCCTCCGCCGTACGCACCCGCAGTGCCGTCACCACCAGCAGTGCCGAGAACAGGGCGGCCGCACCGCACACCACGAATCCGATCGAGTAGCCGTGGCCGAGCGCGTCCAAGGCGTAGGAGCGGGCCGCGCCCGGCGGGGAGGCCGGGGGTACCGAGTTGAGGGCGAGCGGGCCGCCCTCCTTCAGTACCTCGTGCGCCGCCGCCTTCGACTCCGCGTTCAGCGAGGACGAGGTCGCCAGCGAGGAGGTCACCCGGGTCGCGGCCTGGCTCAGCGCCACCGCGCCGATGACGGCCGGGCCCAGCGTGAAGCCGAAGTCGCGCAGCAGGTTGGTGGCCGCGCTCGCCATGCCCGCGAGCGGCACCGGGACGGTGTTGACGGCGGTCGCGGTGATCGACGACACCGTGAAGGCGAAGCCGATGCCGACCAGCCCCAGCGGCAGGATCAGGGAGGTCAGGTTCTCGTCGGCGACGTCCAGCCCCGCCGCCAGGAAGTCGCCCGCCGCGATCAGCGCCAGGCCGGCGGTGAGCAGCGCCCGGGCAGGCAGCCGGTGCAGCAGCCGCGAGGTCAGCGGGGTGAGGACCGGCGTGATGGCGTTGAGCAGCAGGAACGCGAAGGCCGTTCGCATCGGGCTCTGGTGCTGGATCGGGCCGAGCCGGATGCTCGCCGCGTACGCCGTGCCCAGGAAGCTGAACATGCCCACGACCGCGACGACCGAGGCGATCGCGAAGGAGCGGTTGCGGAACAGGTCCAGGCGCAGCAAAGGCGACCGGGCGCGGCTCTCGGCGTAGACGAACAGGCCGATGAACACCGCCGCGATCACGAACGCCACGACCACCGGGGTCGAACCCCAGCCGTCCGTCGGCCCCTGGATGACCGCGTACAGCAGCGCGAACAGGCCGACGCCGATGGTGATCTGGCCGCCGACGTCGAGTGAACGGCCCTCCGGTGCGCGGGAGTCCGTGGCCAGCCACAGGCTCACCAGCGCGCTGATCGCGGCCAGTGCCGCGACCACCACGAACGCCGAGCGCCACGAGCCGTACGTCCCCGTGATGCCGCCGAGCAGCGGGGCGAGGAAGCCGCCCGCGGACAGGCTGGAGGCCCATACGGCGATGGCGCGGGCCCGCTGGGGGCCGGTGTGTGTGCCGGCCGCGATCATGGCGAGCGAGGTCGGGAAGAGCGCGGCGGCGCCCAGACCGGCCAGTGCCTGTCCCACCCACAGCTGGTGGATGCCGGAGGCGCTCGCGGCGACGATCTCGCCCGAGCACAGCAGCGCGGCGCCGCCGACCAGCAGCCGTTTGCGGCCGAAGAGGTCGCCGAGGACGCCGAAGGACAGTTCGAGGACGGCGACGGGCAGCAGGAACGCGTCCGAGATCCAGGTCAGCTGGGAGCCGACGGGGTGGAGGTGTTCCTGGAACAGGCCGTTGAGCGTGGCCGGCATGGCGAGGCCGATCTGGGCCAGGCAGACGGCGAGACAGCCGGCGACGAGCGTGCCGATCGGGAGCGACGCACGCGGGGGAGCCGATGCGGAGGTCGGAGGAGCGGAGGTGTCGGACATGAGCGGGTCCCAACGTCAGTGGTGGGTGTGGTGCGGGGGCGCGAGGGCTGAGCGGCGGGTGCCGTACGTCAGGGCTGCGTGGGGTTTGAGGGGCGGTCCCGGCCGACCGTCAGGCGTGCCGGCCGGTACGGGACGTACGCCGCCCCGTCCAGCCCCAGCCCGGTCGCCGACCGCTGGAGCGCGCCCGGCGTCGCCGCGTCGTCCCAGTGGCCGGTGGTGACGCGGTGTTCCAGTGCGCGCAGGGCGGCCACCGTCTCGGCGGTGGTGAACGCGCAGTGGCCTTGCCGCTCGACGTAGGCCTGCCGCAGCAGTGCCCCGTCACCGGCTGCGCGCACCCGGTCGCCGAACTGCCGCTCCTGTTCGACCGGGACCAGGTTGTCGGCGACGGTGTGCACGTCCAGCAGCGGCACGCCGAGGCCCTGACCGGCAGAGGAGGTGTGCTGCGCGGTGCGTACGGCGGCGGGGTCGGCGGTGATCGCGGCGCCGGCAGTCAGGGACGTCAGGTCGGCGCGCAGGTCCAGGCCCGCCGCCTGGTACAGCGCCCGGACCTGCGGGGCGTGCACGGAGCCGGCGAGCAGGCGGGAGTAGTCGACGCCCTTGTTCCAGGAGTTGTTGCCGCCGGCGGACTGCTCGATCGCGTACCGGCCGCCCTCGACGAAGGAGAGGATGCCTTGCGCGAACCACGCGTACTGCTGCTTCTCCTGCCCCGCCCAGTCGGTCGGCGCGGGGGCCGTCTCGCCGGGCGCCCACGCGGGCAGGTTCAGGAAGGCCGCGGCCAGTGCGATCCGGGCGCGGCCCTGTGGGGTGACCTGGGCGGCGGTGACGGCGTCGGTGAGCTTCTTGGCGGTGGTGGCCGCGTCGGCGGCTGACCCGAAGCGGACCAGGCCGACGTCCTGCCGGGGCAGGAGCAGCCGGGCGATCGTGTACTCGGCGTCGAGCTGGTAGTTGTCCAGGTCGGTACCGCCCGCGACCAGGCCGCACAGTCCGAGCGCGCCGTCGATGCGGTCGGCGCCGTCACGGGCGATCTGCGCGTTGACGAGCCCGCCCATGGACTGGCCGACGGACAGGGTGCGCCGTGGTGTGCCGATCTTCGTGGTGACGGCGTCGAGCGTGGCGAACTGGTCGTGTTCGGCGCTGTCCAGGGCCCACATCGAGCCATGGGGGTCGTACGACGACCCGGCCATCGCATAGCCCCCGGCGAGCAGCTCGGTGCGTACGGCGTCGGAGGGGGCGTCCTGGGCGACGGTGGGGCCGAAGCCGTGGCTGAACAGGAGCAGGGTGCCGTTCCAGCGGGCGGGGACGTCCGCGATCCAGGTGGCGCCGTCGGTGAGGGTGCCGGTGAGGTGGGCGGCCCCCGAGTCCGCCTGGGCGGCCGGTGCGGGGAGCGTGGTCAGGGCCGCGGACGCCACCGTGGCCAGGGCGACGAGGGCGATGCGGAGTCGGGTACGGGGACGAGTGCGGGCGGCGCGCATGCGTCGGCTCCTGTCTGGCGGCTCGGGGGCAGGGACCGTGCGATTGCTCGAGTCTTCGATTGCTCGATTGCTCGATTGCTCAGTGCACTGAACGTCAGGGAATGTAGGGCCGATTTCTTGCGGGCGTCAATGGAGTGCACAACATCATTTCGTGACGCCGCGGCCGGGGTCACGAGCCCGAAGGGCCGCTACTCCGCCGGAATCGTCTCGATCAGCCGCCGCGCCGCGTCCCTGGCCGGCGCGTCCAGCAGGCCGTGGACCGCCCGGAACGTCTCCTCCGCGCCGACCGCGGGCCAGTCGGCCGGCAGGTGCCGTACGGGCAGCCGGGGGTCGCTGCGGATCACCTGCAGCCACTCGGAGGTGAGCCGCAGCCGCAGCGCGAGGGCGTCCTCCGCGGTGATGTCCGCGCCGCCTGACGCGAACGGCCGCCAGTCCGCCTCGAACTCCCGGTAGCGGGCGACCAGTTCCTCCAGGTCCCAGGTCTCGTCGATCATTCCGGCGATGTCCGTGCCGGTGTCCGCCCGGGCCCGGAAGACCTTCACATGCGCCGCGAGCCCGAGCTCGGCCACGATCCCGGAGACATCGACCTCGCCCGGCGCGATCCACAGCCCGCTGAACAGCGCCCCGAAGCCCGCCCAGGTCAGCTGCGACCGCAGATCGTGCCGCTGGCGCTGCCAGGACTCCGGGAGCGAGAAGCCGAGGAGGGTCCAGGTGCCGTCCCAGTCCCGGTTGACGGCGCCCGTCTTCCAGATGCGCCGCTCCCCGTCGCGCAGGATCGCCTCCGAGCGGTCGGTGAGGCCGACGTACGTGCGGCGGCCCTCGCGGCGGCGGGACAGCAGGCCGCGGGAGACCATGCGGGTGAGGGTGGACCGGGTGGCCTGTTCGCCGACCCCGGCGCGCCGGAACACCTCGATGACGCTCCCCGTGTACACGCACACCCCCCGGCCCAGCACCTCGTCACCGAGGAAGCTGAGCAGCAGGGACTGGGGGCGCAGGGCCGGGGTGGTCACGCGGATACAGTACGAGGCCGTGTCATTCCTGACACACCTTCAGTCCTTTGGGTGTTCGGGTGCTCGTTGAGCAACTCAGGACGAGGAGCCCGGCGAGCGTGCCCCGACCCCCTCCAGGTGCGCCGTGAACACCTCGCGCGCCTCAGGCGTCAGGGTGCGCAGCGCCACCAGCGCGGTGATCACCACGTCGCACAGTTCCGCCTGCACGTCCTCCCAGTTGTGCGACGTGCCCTTGCGCGGGTTCTGGCCCGTCGCGCCGATCACCGCCTGCGCGACCTCGCCGACCTCCTCCGACAGCTTCAGCACGCGCAGCAGCAGTTCGTCGGCGCCGTCGTGCGCACGGTTCGCGTCGAGCCACGCGTGCAGCCGGTCGATCGACTCCCAGAGGTCCGATTTCAAGTCCGACTCCAAGAGGTCCGCGGACGTCACCTGTTCGGTCATCCCCGCAGACTGCCATGGAAACGGTCACTCCTCGAAGAGCGCCTCCTGCTCCCCCTCCGACTTCTGCCGCAGCCGCTTGGCCCGTATCCCGACCACCAGCGCCGTCCCCGCCGCCGTCGCCGCGAACGCCGCCGGGAGCATCCAGTCGCGGTTGAAGGCGTGACCGGACAGTGCGTCCAGGGAGAGCCGGCCCGGTCCCGTGACCGCCAGGCTCGCCGCCGTCAGGCCGAGGGACCGGTCCTGAGTAAGAAATGCGTGAGGGCTTGGAAAGACGCCCGGGACCGGATGTCGCAAGACAGCGAATTCTTCGGCCGTTGACGGTGTGCTGCCGGGAAACTCCTGGTGAGTGGTGTGTTCTGCACCACGGGTGTTCCCCGGTCATGACCCGGACTTTGCCGTGCCTTTAACGCCCCGGTGCGTGTCGCCGGGGATTCGCTTTGTACGGTCCCGGGGTGCGTTTTTCCTCTTCGCTTTCCCCGTGTGACGCGCGGCTGTCCCGGCGCGCCGTGCTCGGGCTCGCCGCCGCCGCACCACTGGCCCTGGCCGCGCCCGCGCCCGCCTCCGCGTCCGGGGCCCCGGCCATCGGTGGCGAACGGCTGGGCCTGGCCGGCGTCCAGGTGCAGGGGGACACGCCGCTGCCGGAGAAGCTCACCGCCCGTGCCTGGCTCGTCGCCGACCACGACAGCGGTGAGGTGCTCGCCGCGTGCGACGCGCACCGGCGGCTCGCCCCCGCCTCCACGCTGAAGATGCTGTTCGCGGACACCGTGCTGAGGAAGTTCGAGCGGAACCAGGCCCACACGGTGACCGACGCCGACCTCGCGGACATCCCCGCCGGGTCCAGCCTCGTCGGCATCAAGCCCGGAATCACGTACACCGTCGAGCAGTTGTGGCTCGGTGTCTTCCTGCGCTCCGGCAACGACGCGGTCCATGTCCTCAGTCATATGAACGGCGGGATCGCGAAGACCGTCGCCGAGATGCAGGCCCAGGCCGAGGACATGCAGGCCCTCGACACCCATGTGGTGAGTCCCGACGGCTTCGACCACCCCGGCCAGCTCTCCTCCGCGTACGACCTGACCCTGTTCGCCCGCCACGGCCTGAGGAACGGCGACTTCCGCGGTTACTGCTCGACCCGCGTCGCGAACTTCCCGGCGGGCGGGAAGAAGACCTTCCAGATCCAGAACACCGACCGCCTGCTGACCGGTGCCTGGGGTCTTGGCACCTACAAGGGCCTCATCGGCGTCAAGAACGGGTACACCAGCAACGCGGGCAACACCTTCACCGGCGCCGCCACGCGCGGCGGGCGCACCCTCATCGTGACCGTCATGCACCCGGAGTCCGGTGGCAACGGGGTCTACCAGGAAACCGCCTCCCTGCTCGACTGGGGCTTCGCGCACGCCGGGAAGGTCGAGCCCGTGGGCGCCCTGGCGGAGCCGCTCAGCGAGGGCGGGGCGAGGGGGACGCCCGCGCCGGGGCGGCAGGCGTCGGCTCACGGGGCGGGCGCCGCGGGGCACGGTGGCTCTTCGTGGGGGCTGATCGGCGGGGCCGGGGGAGTGGCGGCGCTGCTGGCCGGCGGCGTCTACGCGCTGCGCGGGCGCGGACGGCGCAGAGCCGCGGAGGACGGCCGCCACCGGCGTTGATCCGGGGCGGAGCCTGGGCAGCCGTTCCGCGGTCCGGCGCGTACCTCGCGGTCCCGCGCGAGGTCCCCCTGCCGGACCACGGAACGGCTGCCACCCCCCTCGGTGTGGCCTATGGAATCCCAGTGCTCCAAGTGTGAAGCTCTGGTGTAGATGTGCCCAGCGTAGGCCAGTCACAGGCCCAGATAGTGCGGAGTCTTCAATTCCGCTTGTGGAAGTTGAGTTGTCGACAAAATGCCCTCCCGGACGCCGGACCCGTCAGCCGCGGCCCACGTACGGCATCGTCGTCGCCAGCACCGTCGCGAACTGCACGTTCGCCTCCAACGGCAGCTCCGCCATGTGCCGCACGGTGCGCGCCACATCCGCCACGTCCATCACGGGCTCGACGGCCACCTCCCCGTTCGCCTGGAGGACTCCGCGCCGCATGCGGGCGGTCATGTCGGTCGCCGCGTTGCCGATGTCGATCTGTCCCACCGCGATCCGGTACGGACGCCCGTCCAGGGACAGCGACTTGGTCAGTCCGGTCAGGGCGTGCTTGGTCGCCGTGTAGGCCACCGAGTGCGGGCGGGGCGTGTGCGCGGAGACGGAGCCGTTGTTGATGATCCGGCCGCCCTGCGGATCCTGCTCCTTCATCTGCCGGTACGCCGCCTGTGCGCACAGGAACGCCCCGTTGAGATTGGTGTCCACGACATGCCGCCAGGCGTCGTACGACAGCTCCTCGACCGGGACACCACCGGGGCCGAACGTGCCCGCGTTGTTGAACAGCAGGTCGAGCCGCCCGAACCGGTCACGCACGGCAGCGAACAGGGCCTCGACCTCCTCCGGCCGCGACACGTCGGTCCCTACGGGGAGCGTGTCGCCCCCGGGCACGAGCGCGGCCGTCTCCTCGAGCGTCTCCACGCGCCGCCCCGCGAGCGCCACCGACCAGCCCGCGCCCAGCAACTCCACGGCGACCGCGCGCCCGATCCCCGACCCGGCGCCGGTCACCACGGCGATCCTCGTCTCCCTGTTCGTCATGGGCCCGCAGCGTAGGGGTGTCCGCCCCTCGGTACACCATCCCGTCCCACCGGTGGGAGCTGAGAACATGAGGGGCGGACCGTATGACGAGGAGGAGCACATGCTCGAGCGTGGCCGTACCACGCACGACGGGAAGCAGCCGGAAAGCCACATAACCCAGCCGGAGACGGCGCCTTCCAGCGCCACACCGCACATCCGGGGTGCCGTCCAGCGCCGTACCGGCCTGCTGGTCACCTTTCTCCTCGGCGCCCTCACCGCCACGCCCCCGCTCGCCATCGACATGTACCTCCCGTCCCTGCCGGAGGTCACCAGGTCCCTGCACGCGCCCGCCGCGACCGTGCAGCTCACCCTCACCGGCTGTCTCGCCGGCATGGCGCTCGGCCAACTGCTGGTCGGCCCGATGAGCGACAAGTGGGGACGCCGTCGCCCGCTGCTCACGGGCCTCGTCGTCTACGTCCTCGCCACCGCGCTGTGCGCCCTCGCCCCCTCGGTGGAGGCCCTGGTCGCGTTCCGCCTGGTGCAGGGGCTCGCGGGCGCGGCCGGGATCGTGATCGCCCGGGCCGTCGTCCGCGACCTGTACGACGGCGTCGCCATGGCCCGGTTCTTCTCCACGCTCATGCTGATCTCCGGGGTGGCGCCGATCGTCGCGCCGCTGATCGGCGGCCAGATCCTGCGCGTCACGGACTGGCGGGGCGTGTTCGTGGTCCTCACGCTCGTCGGGATCGCGCTCACCGCGCTCGTGTGGGTGCGGCTGCCCGAGACGCTCGAGCCGGCCATGGGGGTCCCCCCTGCTCGAGCGGAGCCGAGAGCTTGGGGGAGGCACGGCGGGGGAGTGGGCGCCGCCCTGCGCTCCATGCGGGCCCTGCTCGCCGACCGCGTCTTCACCGGCTATACCCTCGCGGGCGGTTTCGCCTTCGCGGCGCTGTTCGCGTACGTCTCCGCGTCCCCGTTCGTGATCCAGGAGATCTACGGCGCCTCCCCCCAGACCTTCAGCCTGCTGTTCGGCCTCAACTCGGTCGGCCTGGTCGTCGCCGGGCAGGTCAACGGCAAGATCCTGGTCGGCCGGGTCAGCCTCGACAAGGTCCTGGCGGTCGGCCTCACGGTCGTCACCCTCGCCGCGACCGCGCTGCTGCTGATGGCGACGGGCGCCCTCGGCGAGGTCGGCCTCGCACCGGTCGCCGCCGCCCTTTTCGTGCTGATGTCCGCGATGGGCATCACCCTGCCCAACACGCAGGCGCTCGCCCTGATGCGCACCCGCCACCACGCCGGTTCCGCGTCCGCGCTCCTCGGCACCACCTCGTTCCTCATCGGCGCGGTCGCCTCGCCGCTCGTCGGGGTCGCCGGCGAGGACACCGCCGTCCCGATGGCCGTCGTCCAACTGGCGGCCGCACTGGTGGCGGTCGCCTGCTTCGTGGCACTGTGCCGTCCCTGGACCGCACGCGCGGGCGCGGAGGGCGGGGGTACCCCCCGCTCGAGCGCAGCCGAGAGCTTGGGGGAGGAGAGCTGAGCGCACCGAGACTGCGCGTCGACACCCCGGAGAGGGCCGGACTCGACGCGGAGCGACTGCGTCTTCTCGTACGCGAGGTCCACGCCGCCGTCGAGGGGGAGCGCCCCTGGGCGGCCGGTGCCGTGGTGGTCGCCGGGCGCGGACCGGTGATCGCCGTGGAGGCGGCGGTGGGCTGGGCGGTCCGCTACGCCGCCTACGACGCGCAGGCCGACCGGGGTGTGGAGCTGCCGCCGCAGGAGCGGGTGCCGATGACCGTGGACACGCCCTTCGACCTGGCCTCGCTGACCAAGCTGTTCACGGCGGTCGCCGCGGTGCAGCAGCTGGAGCGGGGCACGCTCGGCATCGACGCGCGCGTCGGGGCTTGTCTTCCGGAGTTCCGGGCGGTGGCGCACGCGGGGATCACCGTACGGCAGTTGCTCACCCACACCTCCGGGCTGCGGCCCGAACTCCCGCTGTACGACTGCGCGTCACGCGCGGAGCGGCTCGCGCTGCTGCGGGCGGAGGCGCCGGTGGGCGAGCCCGGCACGTCGTACTGCTACTCGGACCTGAACCCGCTGCTCCTGCAGTACGTCCTGGAGCGCGTCACCGGCAGGAGCCTCGACGTGCTCTTCCGCGACGGGATCACCCGGCCGCTGGGCATGGCCGCGACGGGCTTCGGCCCGTGCCCTCACGCGGCGGCGACGGAGGACCAGCGGCGGCCGTGGGCCAAGGCGGACCGGGGGATGGTGCGGGGCCGTGTCCACGACGAGAACGCGTGGGCGCTCGGCGGGGTGGCCGGGCACGCGGGCCTCTTCTCGACGGGGCGGGACCTGGCGGTCTTCTGCCGCACACTGCTGGCCGGCGGCTCGTACGGGACGGCGCGCATCCTGGGTCCCGACTTCGTCGAACTGATGCTGACCCCGCCGGGGCTGGGCTTCGCGGTGGACCAGCCGTGGTTCATGGGGGAGCTGGCGGGCCAGGGTGCGGCGGGCCACACCGGCTTCACGGGCACGTCACTGGTGCTGGACCCGGCGACGGACACGTTCCTGGTCCTGCTGGCGAACACCGTGCATCCGCGCCGCCGGGGGCCGGACAACGGGCCCCGGGCGCGGGCGGGGGATCGGCTGGCTCGGGCGGTGCGGGGGTGAGCGGCGCTCTCGGGAGAGAGGGGTGCTCTCGCAGGTGAGCGCCGGTGTCGGCCGGCTCCGTCTCCTGTGGCAGCTCTGTGTTGATCTACGGGCCGCTCGGGCTGCCCGCGTGGCCGCCGGTGTTCTTGACGATCACCGTGTCGCCGATCCGGCTGAAGTCGTAGAAGCGGTGGGCGTCCGCCGTGCTCAGGTGGATGCAGCCGTGGGAGATGTCGGCCCGGCCGATGGCATGGTTCCAGGGTGCCGCATGGACGAACACACCGCCGCTGGTCAGGCGCACCGCCCAGTGGACCGTGAGGGCGTAGTAGTTGGGACTGCGCGGATCGCACGTGATCTTCGCGCTGCACGAGGTCATCTTGGTGACCGCGTCCTTGCCCAGCACATGGTAGGTCCCGGACGGCGTACGGAAGCCGGGCTTTCCGAAGCTCACGGTGAAGGTCATCACCGTCCGGCCGTGATCCGTGACGGTCATCCGATGGGTCGCCGCGTCGAGCGTCGAAACGTGGTCCGCGGAGGCGCGGGCGGGACCTGCGCCCAGCGACAGGATGGTCGCCAGGACACCGGCCAGTGCGAGCCGGGTGGCGTCACGAAGGCGTGAGCCGGGGGCTTTGCGTTGGTGGGCCATCTTGATCACCATCGCTCTCCTGCAAGCCAGGATATTCTGATCCGCCCCTTCCATCGAGCCGGGCCTCGCCTCGTCCGTGCCGGCACACGGCCCGGCGTCGGGATCAGCGCTCTCAGAAGTGAGCACCGCTCACCGCCCTAGAATCGGCACGTGAACGCCCCCGACTCCCCAGCCGATGCCCTCCGTGCCGCCCTCTCCCGGCTGCTCGACGGGCTTCCGTCCCGGCAGGCCGCGCAGGCCGTGGACCGGCTGATCGCGAACTACCGGGGGCGGACCCCGACCGACGCGCCCGTGCTGCGGGACCGCTCCGACGTCGTCGCCTACGCCGCCTACCGCATGCCCGCGACCTTCGAGGCGGTGTCCGCGGCGCTCGGCGCCTTCGCGGACGCCGCCCCCGGCTGGGTGCCCGCGAGCCACGTGGACGTCGGCGGCGGGACCGGTGCCGCGACCTGGGCCGTGAGCGCCACCTGGGGCGGGGAGCGTCCGGTCACCGTGCTCGACTGGGCCGAGCCCGCGCTGGCGCTCGGCCGGGAGATCGCCGCCGCCCATCCCGCGCTCAAGGCCGCCGAGTGGCGCCGCTCTCGCATCGGATCGGCGCTCAGCATAGAGAGCACTGATCTCGTCACGGTCTCGTACGTCCTCGGGGAGCTGACCGAAGCCGACCGCGCCGCCGTCGTCGACGCCGCGGCCACCGCCGCCCAGGCCGTCGTGATCGTCGAACCCGGCACCCCCGACGGCTACGCCCGCGTGATCGAGGCGCGCGACCGCCTGATCCGCGCCGGCTTCCACGTTGCCGCCCCCTGCCCGCACAGCGCCGCCTGCCCCATCGTCCCCGGCGAGGACTGGTGCCACTTCTCGACCCGGGTCAGCCGTTCCTCACTGCACCGCCAGGTCAAGGGCGGCTCGCTGGCGTACGAGGACGAGAAGTTCAGCTATGTCGCCGCGGCCCGTTTCCCGGTGCGCCCCGCCGCCTCCCGAGTGGTCCGGCGTCCCCAGATCCGCAAGGGCCAGGTGCTCCTCGACCTGTGCGGCCCGGACGAGTCCCTGCACCGCGACACGGTCACCAAGCGCCACGGCCCCCTCTACAGGGCCGCCCGCGACGCGGATTGGGGCGACGCCTGGCCCGTGTCCCGCGACGATGCACACGGACAGACCGGATGAAATGCCGCGATGTCCCCTGAGTGCGCACTGCAGTTGGCATCGCCCTGCCCATCGCCCTGTCCGTCCCGGTAGGCAACTCCGGTCACCCGGCGCGCAGGATGGTGGGACCATAGGGCATGCTGTCAAGACACAGCAGCGAGGCGAGGGGATAGATGAGCGCGGACTTCGGCCGCCGCACGAGCGTGCAGGGCAGGATCTCCCAGTGGCTGCGCGGACGACGTCCCGCCCGTCTCAAGGAGGACGCCGGCGACGGCGGCCGTGAGGCGATGCTGCTGGCTGCCGCCGCCGCGGGGCTGCCGCTCGCGCCCGCCGCCCACCCCGCCGGCTACCGCTGTTCCTGCGACCGCGTCGGCTGTCCCACGCCCGCCCGGCACCCGGTCTCCTTCGCCTGGCAGACGCAGTCCACCACGGACCGCGCACAGATCGAGCGATGGGCCCGGCACCAGCCGCAGGCCAACTTCATCACCGCCACCGGTATGGTGCACGACGTGCTCGACGTCCCGCGCGAGGCCGGCGAGGAGGCCCTGGGCCGGCTGCTCGCCTCCGGCGTCGAGGTGGGTCCGGTCGCCGCGACCGGGGACGGCCGCACGCTGTTCTTCACGCTGACCCGCGGCACGCCCGAGGACGAGGACGAGTGGTGGCCGTGCGAACTGGACTGCCACCCCGAGACGATGGACGAGCACCCGGGACTGCGGTGGCACTGCCGGGGGTCGTATGTGCTGGTGCCTCCGGCGCAGTTGCCGGGCGAGCTGACCGTGGAGTGGGTGCGGGGGCCCGAGCACGCGCTGCCCGATCCGCTGAGCCTGCTCGAGGTGCTCACCGACGCGTGCGCGCGGTACGCGGGCGAGGAGAGCGAGTTGGCGGGCTGGCCGCACCGGGGCTGAGCCCCGGCGGCGACCCCCGTCACTGCGTCACTCCCCGTACTCCCCCTCGGCTTACTCCCCCTCGGCCCCCGTGAGCCCCTCCACCCGGCTCACGAACTTCACCGGGCCCTTCCTCGGGTCCAGCACCGCCTGGTTCGACACGTACTCCAGGGTCAGGGACTGCTTGACCTCCCCGGTCAGCAGGGCCTTGATGTTCGGGTCGGTGATGTTGAGGTTCACGCCCTGCGCGGCCGTCTGCCTCTCGTAGTGGTGTGTGGCGAAGAACACCAGCGCGTCACCGTCCGTGGTGCGCAGCCCCACCGGGGCGTAGTCGCCGTTCGTCAGCGACTCGTCGATGTACTGCCGGGCCAGCCCGGGCTTGCTCGCGTTCTCCAGCCGGGTGGCCCGCCACTGCGAGGTGTGCGGGCCGGGCGCGAACATGTCCCCGCCGCTTCGCAGATAGGTCGCGTACGCGGTGCTGAGCTTCCGGGGCTGGACGGCGAGCGCCGGGTCGTCCGCGGTGACGGGTTCGGCCCAGCCGTCCTTGTCCGTCTTGAACGCCGGTACGTCGCCGGGCGCGAGGATCGTCAGATACGACACCGCCCACACCTTGCTCGCGTCGGAGCGGGTGAAGACGAGCAGCCAATGGGCGTCCGCGCTGCCCTTGTTGGCGCGGGTGTCGGCGACGAACCAGCGCGGCCAGCCGGCCTTCCTCGGGATCGTGAACTTGGCGTCGGTCAGCTTCAGCGGCACATGGCCGGGGTTGCCGCCCGGGTTGGTCCTGTGACCGGCCTCCAGTTTGCCGCCGTCGATGGCGCCGAGCGCACCGGTGACCCGGCCGGCGTCCAGAGACCGGTCGTACGCCTTGTCCGCCTTGTTGTAGGCGGTGAGGAAGTCCTTCAGCGCGCGGGCCGCCTCGGCGCGTGCCGCCGTCGGTACGACCTCCCGCTCGCCGTGCACCACGACACAGCCGCTCGCCGTCACGGACAGAACGGTCACCGCCGCCGTTGCCAGGGCGAACCGGTTAGGACTACGAAGCGTTCGAGGGCTGCGATCCCCGCGATCCCTGCTCATCAGTGACCTTCACCTTCCCCTTTCCGGAGGCGAACCCTACCGGGGACAGGAAAAGCGCGAGCGTCGGGATCAAGTAGAGCAGCCACACCGTGACCTGAAGGACCGTCGGATCGGGCTGGAAGTTGAACACGCCCTTCAGCAGCGTGCCGTACCAGCTGTCCGGCGGAATGGTGTCGCTGATGTCGAAGGCGAGGCTCCTCAGGCCCGGGACCCAGCCGGCCTCCTGCAGGTCGTGGAAGCCGTAGGCGAGCACGCCCGCGGCGACGACGACCAGCATGCCGCCGGTCCAGGTGAAGAACTTCGCCAGGTTGATCTTCAGAGCGCCGCGGTAGAAGAGCCAGCCCAGCAGGACGGCCGTGGCGAGGCCCAGGGCGACGCCGACGAGCGGGCGCGGGGTGCCGTCGCTCGCCGCGTGCACCGACGCCCACACGAACAGGGCGGTCTCCAGCCCCTCGCGGCCCACGGCGAGGAACGCGGTGGCGACCAGCGCGCCCGTGCCCATCGCCAGGGCCGCGTCCAGCTTGCCGTGCAGCTCGGACCTCAGATGCCGGGCGGTGCGCCGCATCCAGAAGACCATCCACGTCACCAGGCCGACGGCGAGGATCGACAGGGAGCCGCCGAGCGCCTCCTGCGCCTGGAACGTCAGCTCCTGGGAGCCGAACTCGAGGACGCAACCGAAGCCGAGCGCGATGGCGACCGCGATGCCGATGCCGGTCCAGATCGGCCTCAGGGCGTCACGGCGGCCGGTCTTGACCAGGTAGGCGATCAGGATGCAGACGACGAGGCTGGCCTCCAGCCCCTCGCGCAGGCCGATCAGATAGTTGGAGAACACGGGCTACGCCTCCTCGGACAGCAGGGTGCGGCCCCACCAGTCGCCGGAGTCCCGGACGCCGGGCGGGATGGCGAAGATGGCCGAACCCACGTGCTGGATGTACTCGTTGAGCGCGTCGTGCCCCGCCAGCCTGCGCTGGAGCGGTATGAACCCCTTGCGCACGTCGCGCTGGTAGGCCAGGAAGAACAGGCCCGCGTCCAGGCGGCCGAGGCCGTCGGTGCCGTCGGTGAAGGAGTAGCCCCGGCGCAGGACGGTGATGCCGTCGTTGGAGTCGGGGTGCGCGAGCCGCACGTGTGCGTCGGGCTTCATCGCCTTGAGGAACGGCTCGTCGTGCTCCTTCGCCTTGCCGACCGGCGCGCCCTCGCGCTTGTCCCGGCCGAAGACGTTCTCCTGCTCCTGCAGCGAGGTCCGGTCCCAGGTCTCGACGTTCATGCGGATCCGCCGGGCGACCAGGTAGGAGCCGCCGGTCATCCACGCCGGCCCGTCCCCGTCGCCGACCCACACGAACTTCTTCAGCCGGTCCTCTTCCGTCCCCGCGATGTTGCGGGTGCCGTCCTTGAACCCGAAGAGGTTGCGCGGGGTCTGCGCGTCGGGGGTCGTCGAGGAGGTCTTGCCGAAGCCGAGCTGGGACCAGCGGATGGCGACCTTGCCGAAGCCGATGCGGGCCAGGTTGCGGATCGCGTGCACGGCGACCTGCGGGTCGTCCGCGCAGGCCTGGATGCACAGATCGCCGCCCGTGCGGGACCGGTCCAGGTTGTCGCCGGGGAACTTCGGCAGGTCGACCAGCGCCTCGGGGCGCTTGTCCCCCAGCCCGAACTTGTCGAAGAGCGACGGCCCGAAACCGATCGTCAGGGTCAGCCGCGAGGGCTTGAGGCCCAGGGCCTCCCCGGTGTCGTCCGGCGGCGCCTCGGCGAGCCCGCCGTACGCGCCCTCACCGATGGCCTGCCCGGCCGTCATCCGGCGTGCGGCGGCCGTCCAGTCCTTCAGCATCTGCACGAACTCGGCGCGGTCGTCGGTCTTCACGTCGAACGCGGCGAAGTGCAGCCGGTCCTGCACGGGCGTGGCGACGCCCGCCTGGTGGGCGCCGTGGAACTCCACCGCGCCACCGGCCTCCGCCGCGGCCGGATCCACGTCGTTGCCCGCGTTGGCCGCCGTCACCGCGCCACCGGCCACGGCGGCACCGAGCGCGAGCCCGGCGCCTGTCCAGCCGATCAGCGCCCGGCGCGACGGACTGCTCCCCTGGATGTCGGTCATCGCCCTACCCCCTTACTTACTTCACGACTGCGGCGGCGAGCTTGGAGATCGGTTCGGCGAGGGCGTTCACCGCGTCCGAGAGCTCCTTCTGCTGGTCCTCGGTGACCTTGTCGTAGGAGACGAACTCGTAGGAGGCCTTGTCCGAGCGGTACTTGTCCAGCTGGGCGTTCAGCGCCGTGAACTGCTTGTCCAGCTCCTTGGTCAGCGCCGGGTCGTTCTTCGACGCGACCGGCTTCAGCAGCTCGTACGCCTTCTGCGCGCCCTCCACGTTGCCCTTGAAGTCGACCAGGTCCGTGTGGGAGTAGCGCTCCTCCTCACCGGTGACCTTGCCGGTGGCGACCTCGTCGAGGAGTTCCTTGGCGCCGTTGGCCATGGAGGTCGGGGTGATCTCGGCCTTGCCGACGCGCTCCTGCCAGCCCTTCAGGTCGGTCACCAGCTGGTCGGCGAGGGCCTTCGCCTCGGCGTCGATCTTCTTGTCCTGCCAGAGCGCCTTCTCCAGGCGGTGCCAGCCGGTCCACTTCTGGCCGGCCTCCAGGCCGTCCTCGCGGACGTCGACCCTCGGGTCGATGTCACCGAAGGACTCGGCGACCGGCTCGGTGCGCTCCCAGCCGAGGCGGGAGACCGCGTACGCCTTCTTCGCTGCCTCGAGGTCACCGGCCTTGACGGCGTCGGTGAACACCTTGACCTTGGGCAGCGTCTCGTCGGCCTGCGTTTGCGCGTACTCGCGGTAGGCGGCCACGGCCTCGTCCAGGCGCGGGTCACGCTTGGCGGCGCTGCCGCTGCCGGTGGCCGTGACGTTCTGGCGTATGCCCTTGCCCTTCATGCCCGGCTTGCAGGCGATCTGGTAGTCGCCGGCCTTCACCTCGGCGGTGACCGTCTGCTTGGTGCCGGGGCCGATGTTCTCGCGCTCGGCGACGATCCGGTCGTCCGGGAAGAGCAGGTACACCTCGGTCACCTTGGCGCCCTTGTTCTCGACCGCCACCTCGACGTGCCCGGCCGGGAACTCCTTCTTGGACACCTCGCACTTCGAGTCGGTGGCGGTCACCCGGATCGCGCGGTCGGATCCCTCAGCGGTGCTCTTCTCCGTGCATCCGGTGACAGCGGTCAGAGCCGCCGCGGTGGCGGCGGCGGTGACGACGGAGAGTCGAACGGCTCGCATGCAGGCTCCAGGGAGGACGGTTCGGTGAGGCTTACCTAATTTAACTGAGCATTACCTGCCCCATACCCACCCGGACCGTGATTCAGGTCTCACTGGGGTCTTCGGGGCTCCGCCCTTCGTCCCCGGGTGATGTTTGAATGCGCCGGTGACTGACTACGACGTGCTGCGCGTCTTCTGCGGGCCCAGCGGCGGCTACGGCAACGAACTCGGCGTCGTCCGGGACGGTTCGCTGCTGCCCGGGCGGGACGAGCGGCAGGCGTTCGCCGCCAAACTCGGCTTCAGCGAGACCGTGTTCGTCGACGACCCCGAGCGGGGGGTCATCGACATATACACGCCCACGCTTCGGCTGCCGTTCGCCGGGCACCCCTGCGTGGGCACGGCCTGGCTGCTCGATCTGCCGGAACTCGTCACTCCGGCCGGTGTGGTGGGGGCGCGACAGGACGGCGAGTTCAGCTGGATCGAGGCCCGCCCGGAGTGGGCGCCGCCGCGCACGCTGCGGCAGTACGCGACGGCCGCCGAGGTGGACGCTCTCGTAGTGCCGTCGCCGGGCGAGCGAAGCGAGATGGGGGTCCCCCCGGACGAAGTCCGGGGGAGGGTGTACGCCTGGGCGTGGGAGGACGAGTCGGCGGGCCGGATCAGCGCCCGGGCCTTCCCCGGTCGCATCGATGAGCGCGGCGTCAGCCGCTCCAGTGGAGCCGGTGCTTGCACCGGGGGCATCGAGGAGGACGAGGCGACGGGCGCGGCGGCGCTCCTGCTCACGGCCCGACTCGGCCGCGCGCTCAACATCCGCCAGGGAGCGGGCTCACAGATCCTCACGGCGCCGCAGCCGGAGGGGTGGGTGGAGGTCGGGGGGAGGGTGTTTCTGGAACGCTGACCCGGCGCTAGTACTCCAGCCGGAGATGTGATCTTGTTGGTAGGGGCCGGTGGGGACACGGGTGCGGCCACCGTTGATCATCGTCAGGTGTGTGGACTGAAG
>NZ_JBFBBS010000037.1:0-61276 GCF_040682835.1 Streptomyces sp. NPDC051104
ACCCAGGCATACGCGGCACACCCCGAACGCTTCGCCCGCCGCCCCCAACCGCCCACGCTGCCCTCCGCCGTGTGGATCAACGAACCCCGGCCCGAGACAGAAGCTCAGAAACAGAACTCATAACCTCAAACTGTCTCATTTGACTTGACAGCTTCCGACGTGGGACGCGGCGATCGGGAGGATGGGCCAGAGCCGAGTGCCCGTCGAGGCGCATGGCGAGATCCCGTCACAATGTGTCGCTTACGCCTCTGACCGCCGTGCCTGCTGGCTCGTAGCGTCGGACCGGGAGCCGGCGACCGCCGGCTCCCGGCGGTGGGAGCCAGCTCGAATGACTCCCACCGCCGCGGTGTTCGGCTCGGAGTCACGCCTGCTCGGGGTGGTCGGTGCCGGTCTTCTCGCGCATCTTGTGCACGGCCTGCCGTGACATGCGGGCCCGTCCGGCGATGTCGGAGTCACCATGGCCCCCAGTCGATCGCGCGGGTGACCAGCTGCCGACGCTCGGAGAGGTACTTCTCCAGACGTGCGCATTCGGCGCCGACCACGGCGAGGCGGTCCCAGTCCTGCCCGCATCGACGTCCGTCGACACGAAAAGGTCCTCCCAGCTGCACTGATGCGACCACACGGATCCGGCGTCAGCGGCTTCTACGAACCTTCCCGACCCAGCACGTGTAGCGGCCATGACTTCATGGAAGCGCTGCGGAGAGCCACCGGCTCCCGATCTTCGTTTCTGGTGACAGAAAGAGTGCTGAATGAGCGCGTGTGACAAGTCGAATGCCTTGTTGGTGACAACCAGACTGCTTTGACGGCTCCACTTCGCCAGCTCACTCGGCTCCGCAGGTGACAACTCCTGAGCTTCGGCTCAGACAACGAAAGCGAGCACCCATGACTGACGACCGCCACGCCCACGACCAGGACCACGGTGAAGGCGCCATGTGCCCCAGCCATGAGCGCCTGCACCGCCTCCACGAGCGTGCCGGACACCTGCTGCGGCTCCACATGATCGGGCTGCTGGACGACACCGACCTGCCAGAAGCCGACGACGAAGTCATCCTCGACACCATCGCCGACAACCGGGGCTTCGGCTCCTGGCCCTACCAGGCGCTCGAGGCCTGGCTTTCCCAGGCCTTCCTCGCCCGGTCCGGCTGCTACGCCGATCCCGCCGTTCGGGCTACCGCCTTCCCGAGTGATCGACTGATGGTCATCGAGTAGGCCGGTGTTCGCAGCACCGGTCGGGAAGGCACGCCCGTGCTCAGCGTAGTCAACGACGACGGCACCACCGCCAGCGGCTCCTCCTTGATCGACGAGATCGTCCGTGATGGCGCGAGGCGGATGCTCGCAGCGGCCCTGGAAGCCGAAGTCAATTCCTACGTAGCCGAGTTGGCCGGCCAGCTGGACGAGACCCGGCGAGCGGCTCGTGGTCCGCAACGGCTACCACCAGCCCGGGAAGGTCACCACCGCGGCCGGGGTGGTCGAGGTGAAGGCCGCGCGGGTGAACGACCAGCGCGTTGACGAGGTCACGGGCGAGCGCAAGCGGTTCTCCTCCGCCATCCTGCCGCCGTGGTGCCGCAAATCCCCGAAGATCAGCGAGGTGCTGCCGCTGCTCTACCTGCACGGCCTGTCCTCGGGCGACTTCGTGCCCGCCCTGGAGCAGTTCCCCGGCAGCCCGGCCAGGGTCTCGCCCGCGACGGTCACCCGGCTCACCCAGCAGTGGCAGGCCGACCATACCGCGTTCATGGACCGCTACCTCGCGGAGGTCGACTATGTGTACATGTGGGCCGACGGCATCCACCTCAGCGTCCGCCTGGAGGAGGCCAAAGCCTGCGTCCTGGTGCTCATCGGGGTCCGCGCCGACGGCTCCAAGGAACTGGTCGCGCTCAAGGACGGCTACCGCGAGTCCGCCGAGTCGTGGGCCGACCTGATGCGCGACTGCGCCCGCCGGGGCATGCACGCCCCGGTCCTGGCGGTCGGCGACGGCGCCCTGGGCTTCTGGAAGGCCCTGGCCGAGGTGTTCCCCGAAACCCGCGAGCAGAGGTGCTGGGTTCACAAAACGGCCAATGTCCTCGACGCCATGCCGAAGTCCGCGCAGCCGGGCGCGAAGAAGGCCATCCAGGACATCTACAACGCCGAGGACCGCGACCACGCCGAGGCGGCGGTCAAGACGTTCGCCAAGCTCTACGGCGCGAAGTTCCCTAAGGCCGTCAAGAAGATCACCGACGACCAGGACCAACTGCGGGCGTTCTACGACTTCCCGGCCGAACACTGGATCCACCTGCGGACCACGAACCCCATCGAGTCGACCTTCTCCACCGTCCGGCTGCGGACCAAAGTCACCCGCGGCGCCGGCTCTCGCACCGCCGCCCTGGCCATGGTCTTCAAACTCGTCGAGTCCGCGCAGCAGCGGTGGCGGGCGGTGAACGCACCCCACCTCGTCGCCCTCGTCCGCGCCGGAGCCCGCTTCGAAGGCGGCCGACTGATCGAACGGCCCACGGAGCGAGCGGCATGACGGCCATCGGTCTGCGGCCGGCCACCTCCGCGGACAGCGAGTACTGCTTCCATCTGCACAAAGCCGCCATGGGTGCCTACGTCACGGCCGTCTGGGGCTGGGACGAACAGATCCAACGCGACTTCCACGCCCGCGTGTTCACCCCGGACCGATGGCAGATCATCACTGCCGACGGCGTCGATGCGGGCATGCTCCACGTCGAGCACCGGCCAACGGAGATCTACCTGGCGCGGATCGAGCTCCACCCCGACCACCAGGGGCGCGGCATCGGCAGCCAGCTCATCCGCAGCCTCCTGCACCAGGCCCGCCAGCAGGGCGGGGACTTCACCTTGGACGTCCTCGTCGTCAACCAGCGAGCCCAGGCCCTCTACCGGCGACTGGGCCTGCACGAAGTCACTCGTCACGGCGAGAACGACATCAAGATCAGGATGTCCACCAAGCCGCCTCAGCCTGGCCCGATCCACAGATCTTGACAATGACTCGGCCCGGGCAGTCTCCCAGGGCCCTACGGACATCAGCCAGGAAGGTCCAGGTCGGCCAGGGTGGCGCCGGAGGCCCAGCGCTGCAGCTGGCGGCCGCCGAGGAGGTGGACGCCGCCTTGGCGGCCGGCCCAGAGCACGTCTGTACGGCTGAAGCCGCCGAGGTGGACCACGACCCGGATCAGGCCGTCGGCGCCGGGACGGCCCGCCTCCCGCAGTGGAGCGGGCCCGCCCGCGCCCTCGCCCTCGTCCTCGTCCGTGGCGGCTTCGCTCGCCACCGGGCGGAACCCGACGTCGAGTTCACGGCCCCGGCGGTCCCGGGCGTACAGGCGCGGCCGCCCTCGCGGGCGGTCAGGTCGACCACGCGTCAGCCGTCGCGCCGCAGCATCCGCGCGGCCGCCACCGCCCGGCCGTGGTCATCGAGCAGGGCCAGCGCCGCCGCGGTGTAGTGGCCGCCGCGCTGGCGGACCACTGTCTGGCGCGGCGATACTTCATGGCTGTGACGAGCGAAAACACCCCGGCGGTCAGACCGCCGCAGCCTCCGGCCAGACGTCAGATCCAGTCCTGGCAGGAGGCCGAGCACAATGCCGCGGCCTGGATGCGCCACTGGGGGTACGAGGACGCCCGTGCCCAGCCCGGCGGTAGCGACGGCGGGGTCGACGTACGCTCGCGGCAGGCGCTGGGGCAGGTCAAGTACCAGGGGGCCGCGGTGGGGCGGCCCGAACTGCAGCGCCTGTTCGGGGCCCGTGGCCGGGCCATGGACAAGGACCTGCTCTTCTTCACGGGAAGCAGCTACGCCGCCACCGCGATCGAGTACGCCGCCGAGAACGGCATCGCGCTGTTCGGCTATGGCCTGGACGGCTCGATGACCGCGGTCAACGCCCCGGCCCGCCGTATCGCCGCGGCACCGGCTCCGACACCTCCCGCGACACCGGCACCGGTCTTCGCCCCCGCGCCACCCCTCGCCCCTGCCCGAGAGAGGCGACCTGGCACGGGGCGGATCGTGCTGGGTCTCGTCCTGACCGCCGTAGCGCTGTTCATCCCCGGCGGCGAGGGCTACGACCCCCGCCCGAACCGGACCCTGGTGACGCTGCTGATGCTCGTCGTCCCCGCGGTCCTGATCGCCTCGGGCATACGGGAGAAGTCCCGCCGCCGCTACTGGCCGACCGGCCTGGGCCTGCTCCTTCTGGACCTGCCGGTGGCCTGGCTCACCAACGCGCGGCTGTGGCGCGGAGACACCGCCGACGTCCTGGTGCCCGCGACGCTGACCGTGCTGTCCCTCACGGCCGCGACCCTGCTGATCCGCTGGAACACCCGCGGCACCGCCGCCGCACCCTCGGGCGAGCCGGCGACCTAGGCGTATTGATCACGAGCACCCAGGCACCCACGCACCGGCCTGGCGGCCAGTGCGTAAAAGAGGTACCAGTGGGCACCGTTCCTCTGCGGTGTCGCCGTGTCACGGAGCGGGGCGGTCATCGTTGGATGCCGCGTCACGGACGGATAGGACGACCTTCCGGGGAACACCAAGGGCGTGCTCCATCACTCCGCGATGACCCCGGGGCTGAAGAAATCCCTCGACACCGGTCAGGTCAGCGCGGGCGACCGGCTGTTTGTTGAGGTCACCTTGATCCGCCCTTCATACAAGAGACTTGGGCAGATGACGCTGAACGTCTGTGAGGCGCTTGCGTCGGAGGAGTAGTCGGTTGACACAGTGCGGCCAGACGCCGGATGCCAGGCGGCACGGTCGCCGCAGTAGGACGACGAGAACCGCATCCTCCTCGCCCGGGTCCCAGTCGGAGTCCTGGCCCTGGTAGACGTTCACGGTATCTGAACCCGAACCGTGCCCTGACCTGCTGCGATCCGCAGCACGAAGCCCCGAGGACCACCTCCGAGGCTTCTCCGTGCCCAACGGCCACCTTCCATCTGTCAGAAGTCGTACACGTCCGTGCTCCTTCGCGCCGCCCCCAGTCGGTAGGACGGAAGGCGGCTGGGGCAGCATCTGCTCAGTTGCTGCCCATGTGTGAGGTGCCGTCATGCAATCCGTCATCCGCCGCGTCGTCCGTGCTGCTCGCCGGACTCCTCCTGGCGGGCTGCTCGCCCAAAGCCCACAACGTCGGAGCCGGATCACTGGGCGGAACGCCAGCGTCCAAGGCGTCGGCCGCCGGCGCGGGCGGCGGCTTGGGGCAGACGATCGCGGTCGGGGCGGGCCCGCAGAAGACGTACACCGTCCAGCAGCAGCCACCGGCGGGCAGCTGCCACTACCGGACCGAGGGTGGGGAGCCGCTCCCGGATCCGAAGTGCACCCCCGGCGCGATCTCTCCGGCCGTCACGGAAGCGACCCTGAAGTCGACGATCTGCCGCAAGGGCGGCTACACCGGCGGCGTCCGCCGGCCTGTCTCGATTACGAGCCGGGAGAAGAAGCTGAACGCCGCCCCCTACGGCTACACCGGCCGCATGGGAGACGCAGAGTACGACCACCTGATCAGCCTTCAGCTGGGGGGCGACCCCAACGACGAGCGCAACCTGTGGGTTGAACCCGCCGACCCGGGCCACAACCCCGGCGGCGGCATCAACAACAAGAAGAACCCGGTGGAGACGAAGCTGCACACCGCGGTCTGCTCCGGTCGAACCACTCTCGCTGCGGCTCAGCAGGCCGTCGCCAGCGACTGGACCACCGCCGCGTCCAAGCTGGGCCTGAACTGACCAGCTCAGCCGGGCAATGCCAGCGCGGTCATCGGTGCCCGCTCCGGGACGCCGCCTGTCGGACTGGGCCGAACCCCAAGCGCGTCGAGGCCGCCGCTTCCTGAACAGACTGCGCGCCTGCGGGGGATATCGCACCGTGGACGCGAGCCTGGCCCGTCACTCCCCCCGTGGTGATGGGCCAGGCTTCGTTCAGCAGACGAGACGGGCAGGGAGGTGGTCTCGGTGCTGGCCGGGTCCCTGATCTTCAGACAACGGACCGGAGAAGACGACCTCCGATGGTCGGTGAGTTGTTCTCCGATCGGGTCGGATTGATGAGTTCTACCGTCCCGCCTGCGTGGAGAAGTGCATCGCCGCATACAGCTGCACGCACGGCGGCGAAGAAGACTGACCCGAGCCGCTCAGCGCCGCATCGTTGACGGGCCGCAGTCCTCAGCGGCCCGGCCTGGCCGGTATTCAAGCGACCGGCTGCCTGCCTGTTGTGCCCGGCGGTGAACGGGCGGTAAGCGTCCCTCTCATCTGACGGCGCTCGAAGCCGATGCTGTCGTCTTTGCCCAGCGTGCTCCCACAGCTGGTACAGGCCCCCGGGACATGGTCCTCGGTGACGTCGGGCGCGCAGACCATGGCAAGTCCCGACCCGCCCGCACCCGGCTGACGGCCCCGCTTACGACCGCTCTTGGGCGCCGGCTTCCTCTCCGGCCTGCCGAAGGTGTCGCTGGACGGGGGCATCGAGGAGTTGCCCGAGTTCCGGCCCAGCCGCCTTTCCAACTCCGCGACCCGCACCGTCAACCGCTCGTTGGCCGCCGCGAGCTCAGCCGACTGGGCCTCCGCGGCCTCGGCCCGCGCCTCCGCGGCCGTCACCTGCCGCTGGAGCAACCCGATCAACGCGAGGAGCTCCTCGCGCGACGCAGACTCCAACGCGGACGACATGACCACGGATCCTGCCCCACCCACCCGCCACCTGTCACATCGTCAGACGACGAACTCGATCGCGACCTTCTGAATGCTTACATGGGGGCGGCGTTGGGGGCGTGAGCGGCACCTCGCTGCATACCAGTGGCGAAGCAACCGGATTGCATACCAGTGGCGAAGCAACCGGATCTCGTGGGTCCCGGCGTCTTCTCTGCACGCTAGGAAACGACTCCTGTGCTCAATGACGGCGGCAGGAACCAAAGCCTTTGCTGCACCGCTCCCGCACTGCTCTCGATCTGTTGAGCCGGTGGAGTGAAGGGACCCCATGTGAAGGCGGGCAGCCAGGACTCGGGTGCCGTGCTCCAGGAAAGCCCGCGAATCTGGGGGAGTGTGCGTCTCCCGGTAAGGGAACGAAACACCTCCATGCTCTCTCCGCGCACAGTCGCGGCAGGGTCGCTCTCGCCGACGAGCCACGTATGGTCGGGCGTCTCGATGCGCAGCGCCGGGAGGTGGTGCGCGTTCACCGACATGGTGAAGCCCATCGTGGCAAGTTCCAGTGCGTCAGCGAAGGCGACATGGTCGCGAGGCACGGGGAGGCCCAGTGCGCCGTGGATGTCGAGCTCGTGAGAGAACGCATCCAGAAGCATCATGCCGCGGCGCAGCCAGGGGGTGCGCTCCAGTACCTCCGCCAGCACCCCGTCCAACTCCTCCCAGGCGGTGAGCAGGTGCACGAGAGGAGTGTTCGGCTGCGGAGCCAGAGGTCGATCGATGTCGCCGGACACTTCTGCGACGACCATCCGGCAGGTCTGGAGCAAGTGTGCGATCAGGTCCCGCACACTCCAGTCGGGACACGCGGGCACCGGCCATTCCGATACCTCGGGATGTGCTCGTGCCAGCCGAGTTACGTTCTCCTGGCAGGAGCGGTAAGCGAGGCTCCAGAAGGCCTCCGACTGCTGATTTGCCGTCATGTCGACGGCTCCTCGAGGACTCTGCTCGCAAGGCCGGCTTGGCGAGCAGACACATGTCCCGACTCGTACAGCCAGCGAACGCTGTCGGCCATGGTGTCGGAGATCGGCCGTGGGGCGATGCCATATGTGGATGCACTCGCGTCGACGGGCGTGGCGTGCGCACAGGTATAGACGGCGCCGTACTCAGCAGGGATGTGCCAGGGCCAGATTCGCTGCAGCAGGTCTGTGAGCATCCCGAACGGCAGTATCGAGCGAGCAGGCAGGAACTTCGCCGGGAGTGCCCGGCCGGTTGCCTGCCGAAGAGCCTCGACGTACTGACGGGTGGTCACATACCGGTTGGGGCCGAAGTGTCGCTCCCGCTCCCCGGCCGGTTTGGCGAGGAGGGCAGCAAGCAATTCGGCGGTGTCCCGAACGTCACCCATCGGGAAGCCGCCGCCTGGCCAGATGGGAAACAAGCCGCGCAGGGCATTCCGCAGCCGGGCGCTCTGGTCGCCCATATGCGGGTCGTGTGGTCCGAGCAGCGCCGGCGGGTAGGCGATCACCACTGGCGCTCCTTCTTC
Source organism: Streptomyces sp. NPDC051104 (assembly GCF_040682835.1). Taxonomy (NCBI): domain Bacteria; kingdom Bacillati; phylum Actinomycetota; class Actinomycetes; order Kitasatosporales; family Streptomycetaceae; genus Streptomyces; species Streptomyces sp. NPDC051104. Next base: position 8,123 of record NZ_JBFBBS010000037.1, read on the forward strand.
CTGGTGCAGGCGGGCGACTGCCTCGGCAACCGACTTGCTTGCGAGGTATGCCTCGCGTGGCATGCCGAGGGGGGAGTCTGCCCGGATCACGCTGCCTGCGGCGGGGTACATCGCGCCGACGGTGGACACATAGACGATCGGGTCAACCCCGGCGCGCACGGCGGAGCCCAACACGAGCTGCGTGCCACGCACATTGGTCCTCCGCATCTCGGCACGCCGCCTGCTGTCGAAGGAATACACCGATGCCGCATGAAGTACCGCATCCACCCCGTCCACTGCCTTGGCGACGGCGATCCTGTCGGTGACGTCGCCGACCACCACCTCCAGACTGGCCGGGGCGACCCCCAGCGGGCGCAGCGCCTGGTCCACTCCGGATGGGTCGCGGACCAGCAGTCGCACCCGTGCACCCGACCGGACAAGGGCCGCGACGGAGTGGGCGCCGACGAAGCAGGTGCCACCAGTTACGCAGATCAGCATCGATCACCCCTTCATGGAACCGAGCGCGGGTCGTGCTGGCGTCGGAACCGAGGACCGGCTGGCCCGAAGGCCGGCGCGCGCCAATCTCCAGTGGAACTACAGATTGCATCACAGACACGGTCTGTCTCTGCATCATGACAACCATGTGAGCCGATGCCTTCTCATTCCTTGCTGTGCTCAGGCGCCGCCCCGGACCGCCCACGGAGGTGGGCCACGAAAGAGAAGACAGCGCACTGGTGGAGCTACACATCGCGTTCGAAAGGTGTTCGGCGTGTCGCCGCATCCTCCGCTTCGTCCGGTATTGACCCTCGGATAAACCTGATCGTCGACGTCTTGGCGGCTTGCTGCTGCGCCGAAGGCAGAACGGCCGAAATTCGTTCCCTTCCTGAAAGGGCTCCCCAAGCGAACTGGCCAGTAGTCACGAAATGCCAGGATGGGAAATAGTGAGACTCCGGCTTCGGCCGTAAGTACCGGCTGCCCAGGGAACTCCATACCAGCCCTTCCACGCTTCCAAGTGATCACGGTGGACGGCAATATCGAAGGAGTCGTATCTCGATGAAGCGTGTAAGCTGCCGTTTAGGGAGGGGACTCGTCCTGGGGGGCCACAACCCGCGCTGCGGGTCAGGGCCTTCAGCGCATCCTGCCGAAGGCATGACCGCGATCTGTCGGCGTACGGCTTACGTCGAGTCGTCGAATGTGGCGCAACACGGAGCGCTTAGACAACGCCTCTCGATTGAGACTTCGAAAAAATGCCGGTCCAACTGAGCGAGCATCCAGAAGGGTCGTGCGTCATGTCAAGCGATTCCTCGTGGCTTGAATGCTTAAGGCAAGAGGAGGGGGGTCTGGACGAACGGCTGTTTGCATTCGCATCCCAAAACCAGATTGGCGAGCCGATCGAGCGAACGCTCGTGGTCATTTGTCAGTGTTACGGAGAGAAGCTTTCCCTCTCGTTTCTCGCGAAAATTGCCGGGTTGAGTAATTTTCATTTTTGTCGTGTATTTCAGCGCCAAGTGGGGATGTCTCCAATCAAATTTCTGGCCGTTGTGCGCATGTGGCGAGCCAAGTATCTGCTCGAGTCCACAACACTGAGTGTCGCTGAAATAACCCACCAGGTGGGGTATGGCAGCGTAACCACGTTCACCACCCGATTCTCGGCAATGTTCGGTGTCGCGCCTGGCCAACTCCGGCGACAACATACACGTAAGTTGCAACAGGCGACTGGATCCGCAGTCGTAGCATCGCAAGCGGAAATCTAGGCAATATCGACGAAGTCGTACTTCGATAAACCGGCTACGCTCCGATGCAGTGCAGAGATCAGCACCCAGAGGCATGAGCCGTGTGGAGGTGATGGCCGCGCATGCCAGATTCGCCCGACGCCCGACGCCCCGCCACACTGCGCGACGCGGCGACCAACGGTACGTACGACGACGTCCCGGCCGTGCTCAGCGACCGCTGAACGACACTCCGCAGCCCGTCGATTCACGGGCGACCGTGGCCTGCTGAGCTCGACTCGCTGACGGTCCGGCAGGTCGCGGGCCATGCCGCAGCAGCCGGCATACGAGGGTCTGGCGCTGACTGCTGTGCAGGACCACGTGATCGATGAACTGCGAGACGCAGTCATCGAACTGCAAGCAGAGAACGTGAGCTGAAATGGGAGGAAAATGATGAGTGCTGATATGCAAAGCGGTGTGCTTGTCACCACGCACGGGCTGACGCTCGACGGCGTGATCGGACAGGTCCGGGCGGCAGCGCAGGCGGGCGTGAGCACGGCGTGGCTGCCTCAGGTCTTCGGGGACGACGCGCTGACCACGCTGGCCGTCGCAGGCCGTGAGGTCCCGGACATCAAGCTGGGCACCGCCGTCGTGCCGACGTACCCTCGGCACCCACTGGCGCTGGCCGGACAGGCACTCACGGTGCAAAGCGCGACGGGTGGGCGGCTGACCTTAGCCGTCGGCCCCAGCCACCGCGCGACCATCGAAAGGGCCTACGGATACTCCTACGATCGGCCGGTGCAGCACGTACGCGAGTACCTCACGGCCCTGGCGCCCCTGCTGCGCGGCGAACCTGTCGAGTACCGCGGCGAGACGCTGACCGTCGCCGGCGCGGTCGACGTGCCCGCCGCCACGCCGCCGTCGCTGATGCTGGCCGCGCTCGGTCCGGCGATGCTGAGGCTGGCCGGAGAGATGACGGACGGCACAGTCACGCTCTTCACCGGGCCGCGCACCATCGCCAACCATGTGGTGCCGACGATTACCCGCGCCGCGAGCGAGGCCGGGCGTCCGGCGCCGCGCATCGTGGTCGGCCTGGCGGTCTGCGTGTCCGACGACGCCCCGGCGCGGCGCGAATTGCTGGGTGCCATCTACGCGGCCGTGGGCACCGGCGGCGAGCCGAGTTACCGGTCGATGCTCGACCGCGAGGGCGTCGCCACGGCGGTCGACGTCGCGATCATCGGCGACGAGACGACCGTGGAGCGAGAGCTGCGACGGTACGCCGACGCGGGTGCCACCGAGTTCATGACGACGCTCTTCGGAACCGAAGAGGAGAACGCGCGAACGTTGGAGCTCATCGCGTCGTTCGGCTGAGCGCGAGCTTCAGGACGGTGCCGATGACCACAACAGCGGGCGACAACGACGTCCTCGGTGGCGCGCGGCGGCTTGCTGAAGTCGGGCTGCTCGTTCTTGGCTGTGGGCAGCGCTGACCGCCCCGCGTTGCTGGGATGGCGACGGCGGGTGGTGGATCTGCTCCTCCGGCATACGGTTGGGGGTGGAGTTCCCCGCTCGACTCGTGCGGGCATCACCACCACCTGGTGTGTGGCCCCCGTATCTACGCTCGGCTCACGGGAGACGAACCTTGCGGAGGAAAGGGGCCAGAAGCCAGGGGCGCCGGCCCCAGACACGCAGCGAGCCGGTCAGTGCCGCTCTTACGCGGGGGACGCGGTGGAAGAGCACGAGGTTCAGGGTGGCGGGCTTGAAGTGAACGCGCACGTCGTTGTCGCGGCTCGGCTCTTCGATCCAGACGTCGCCGGTATCCAGAACCATCGTGACAGGTGATGTGTAGTCGGAGCGGAATTCCACTGCAATGCGCCCCTGGTGCACCCGCCTGTCGTCGTCCAGGAGGTGACCGGCACCGTTGCGGGCGATCTCGATGAGAAACAGCTCGAAGAACAGCGCCGCGTACTCGTCCGGAAGATGCCAGGGTAGGTCGACGGCGCGGGCGATGTCGCGACCGTGCAAGAGCAACTCGTTGGTCAGGTGGGCCACCAAGCCGGCCAGGGGGATTCGCGAGCCGCCGAGCCAACTCAGGGTCCGGGTGGGATCCGCGGCGGCGGTCAGACGCAGGATCTCGTCGATCGAGGTACGGAGTGTGCCCACGACTTTGCCGGGATCGCGTTCCGTGTAAGCGTGCAGGAGCGCCGAGTTGAGGCTGGTGCCGATGGTGTCGACGGTGGCGGTGGCGATGTGCTCGCGTATGCCCGGCATCGGCAGCGGCGCGTCATCGGACGCCACCGCCGCGGTGTTGAGCCAGGCGACGGCGGCGACGTGGGCCGCGGTGTCCATCACGCTCCAGTCGGCCGTCGCCATTGCCTGCGGATCCGCGGACTCGACCAATGCGCCGAAGCGGTCGACGACGTCCTTGACCGCGTCGCGCGCCGCATGCCACTTGTCGGGCGTGATCCTCGTCGCCCCGATGGCACGGTGTGCCTGATACCGCGTTCCCATCGCACTCCGACCTCTCCGGCCGCGTGAGGCCCGCCAGTTCGCGAGGTCGAGTGTGGCGTGGCGGCAGGCGTCGTGGTTCTTCGAGCGTGCCGCCCATGGTGTGCCGCGGCCGCAGGCGGACAGCCGATTCGGCCCGGTCCCGAACCGGACGACGGGGCACGCTCGGAGTAGTCGCCCACCTCATCGCACGCCGAGGATTTCTTACGTCGGCGATCAGGACAGGCGCGCTGGTTCGCGCGCCTTACATTGCCCATCGCGTTGGCGGGAGGGACAGGCATGGCGCAAGCAGCCGGATTTCTCGCGGAACTGCCCGGCACGGCGCTGCGCGCCGCCCGGGTCGGCGGCACCGTGTTCGGCTATGCCGTGGTCTCAGGGCCCACCGTACTCGCCGCGCGCCTGCGCCGACGGCAGTGGGCACACGCGGGCGAGCGTCTGTCGTCGCTGCTGACCTCGCTCGGGCCGTCGTACATCAAGATCGGCCAGTTGCTCAGCACGCGACGCGATCTCCTGCCGGAGCAGGTGTGCACGGAGTTGGGCCGGCTCTCAGATGCCACGCCTCCGCCTCGGCGGGACCGCCTCGAAGGTGTTCTGCGCCGCGCCTACAAGGGGCGGGCGTGGCCGTTCGCCGAATTCGATCCGACGCCGGTGGCCACCGGGAGCATCGCGACGATCCACCGCGCTGTCACCCTCGATGGCCGGCAGGTGGCGGTCAAGGTGCGGCGGCCGGGTATCGGCCGCGTGATGCGGCGGGACTTCCGGCTGACCGGGATGGCCATGGGCGCCATGCAACGGTTGCCGAAGCTGCGGTCGATGCCCTTCAAGGTCATGCACGCGCAGGTGGGCGGCGCGATCCTGCACCAGTTGGACTTCACGGCGGAGCGTGAGGCGCTCGGCGACCTGCGTACAAACCTGAGCGAGTTCGCCTGGGTTCGGATTCCGGCGCCGCTGCCTGATCTGTGCTCCGAGAACGTGCTGGTGATGGAGTACGTGGAAGGGCTGGCCCGTACGGCACCCGAGTCGCTGTCCGCGGACGCGCGCAAGGCCGCGGCGCGCCGGGTGATGTCGATGGTCTACGAGATGCTCTTCGTGGACGGACTGGTGCACTGCGATCTCCACCCGGGAAACCTCTACGTCAACAGCGACGGTTCCCTGGTCGTCCTCGACGCGGGTTTCGTGATCAAGCTCTCGGAGCAGGTACGCGCCTCCTTCGCAGACTTCTTCATCAACATGGCCATGGGCAATGGCCCGCTCTGCGCCGAGATCATCATCGAGAGCGCGGCCAGTATCGCCGAGGGTTGCGATCTCGACGGATTCCGAGCGAGTCTCACCGAACTCGTCACCGAGTCGACGGGAGCCAGGTCCAGTGAATTCAACCTGGCGAAGTTCGCCGGACGACTCTTCGATCTCCAACGGCGTTTCGGACTGTATCCGGTGCCCGAGTTCGCATTTCCGCTCCTCTCGCTTTTGGTGGTCGAGGGAATCGTGCAGGGCCTCGATCCGGAACTCGACTTCCAGGCGGAGGCGATGCCCGTACTCCGCCGCAGGAACATCCCACGTGCTTCGGTCGGCTCATGACAAGAAAGGTGTGCAGATGGATGTGAATTCCGGAGTCCGCGTCCCACTGATCGACGAGGCGGACGCGACAGGACGTCTGGCGGAACTCTACGAGCGCGCCAAGAAGGTCACCTCGCTGGACTTCGTGCCCGACATGTTCCGACTGGTCTCGTCCAAGCCGGAACTCCTCGAGACGATGCTCGCCGGTTACAACGGCGTCTTCAACCACGGGAACCTGCCCCGGCAGACCAGGGAGCTGATCTCCGCCTGGACGTCGAAGGTGAACCAGTGCCCCTACTGTGTCGGCACGCACAACTTCTTCCTGCAGGTCTTCGGCGGCACCGAGGAACTGGCCCACGCGATCGAGGCCGCGGACTCTCCCGACGACCTTCCCGTGGACGAGCGTACCCGCGTGCTGCTGCGGCTGGTGACCAAGCTCAGCCGCAGCGCCTACCGGATCACCGACGAGGACTGGCAGGTGGCGCTGGACGCCGGCTGGACCACCGACGACCTGCTCGAGGCGTTCTTCTGCGCGGCGCTGTTCAACTTCATCACACGCCTGGTGGACGGTCTCGGGCTCGGCACCACGGTCACCAGGAGCCGCATCTCCCAGCAGGAGCTGCCCGACGACTCCTCATCGGCCGCGCCCGCCGCGGGCGACTGAGACGGGGCCGACCATGAATCCGTCCCGCGCGGTTCTGATCACCGGGGTCTCCTCGCTGAGCGGGCTCTCCTCGGGTACCGGAAGGGCCCTCGCGTTGCGGCTGCACCGAGCAGGATGGCCGGTCTACGCGAGCGGCCGGAGCCTGGAGGGTCTCAAGGACCTGGCGCAGGAGGGCATCACCACCCTGCGGGTGGACGTCACCGACGAGGAGTCGATGATCGCGGCGGTCGACCGGATCACCGCCGAACACGGCGCGGTCGGCGTGCTGATCAACAATGCCGCCTACAGCCTGAACGGCACGATCGAGCAGACCCCCATGGAGGAGGTCCGCCGCCAGTTCGAGACGAACGTCTTCGGGCTCTCCCGCATGACGCAACTGGTCCTGCCGGGCATGCGGGAGCAGGGGGCGGGCCGCATCGTCCTCATGTCTTCGATCTTCGGGCTCTTCGCGACCCCGGGACGCGGATACTACGAGGCCACCAAGCACGCGCTCGAGGCGATCGGCGACTCGCTGCGGCTGGAGGTGCGCCGCTTCGGCATCAAGGTCGTGATCATCGAGCCCTCGCCCATCCTCGGCGCGTTCGTCCCCACCACCGTAGGCGACCTCGGACTCGCCCCCGGTTCCACCGACAACGATCCGTACGGCGATTTCTGGGAGCGCTTCGTCGTCTGGCACGGCGCCTACCGGGAAGTCGAGCATCCCAAGGGCCGCGGTCGTCTCTCGCTGCGCGCCGGCGATGTCGCCGCCCTCGTCGAAAAGGCGATCACCGTGCGCCATCCGCGGATCCGCTACCGCCTCGGCATACCGGTACGGCTGCTGCGGCCGCAGCGCGTGATCTTCGGGGAGCGGGCCTGGGAGAAGTTCGTCCGCACGTTCTTTCCCACGCCGTAGCCCTCCGCCCGCCGCAGTGTCGAATTCTCATTCGAGCGCCGTGGCCTTCTGGGCAAAGCGAGAGAAGGCCGAGGCGCTTTCAGTGAGGACAGTTGAATATGCGCGGTTCGTCAACAACCGAATTCACACGTCACCGCGAGAAGAGAGGGTAGCTCGGGATGCGCAAAATTCTGATCGTCGGCGCCGGGCAGTCTGGGCTGCAACTCGCGCTCGGGCTCCAGCAGCACGGCTACGACGTCACCGTGATGTCGGCGCGTACAGCCGACGAGATAGAGCACGGCAACATCATGTCGTCGCAGTTCCAGTTCGACAGCACGCTCAGATTCGAGCGCGATCTCGGCATCTACTTCTGGGACGGAAAGGCGCCGCGAACCCCCTTCACCCGCTTCATGGTGGGCGCTGACGGTGCCACTCCGGTCGTCGACTGGACCAGCCCGCTGAAGAAGCCGGGCGCCGACGTCGACCAGCGGGTCAAGATGTCCCGGTGGCTGCGGCTGTTCACGGAAAACGGCGGCAATCTGGTCATCCATGGCGCCACCGCCGCGGATCTCGACACCTGGGCGGGCAAGTACGACCTCGTCATCGTTGCCGCCGGCAAGGACGGACTGGCCGAGGTGTTCGAGCGCGACGCGTCCCGATCGCCTTTCACCGCCCCGCAGCGGATGCTCTCGGTCGTCTACGTCAACGGCTACCAGCCAGACCCGGCCGCCCCCGGCGACCACACGGTCGAGTTCCACATGCTGCCGGGCAAGGGCGAGATGATCGTCATGCCCGCGCTCACCGTTTCGGGCCCCTGCCACATCCTGTTCTTCGAGGCCATCCCCGGCGGGCCGCTGGACGTGTTCGGCGACATCCAGTCGCCCCAGCAGCACCTGGAGCGCTTCGTCGAGCTGCTCGAACTGCACGTGCCGTGGGCGCGCGAGCAGTACACCAAGCTGGAGCTCACCGACACGGGCGCCTCGCTGCGCGGCGGGTTCGCCCCCGTCGTCCGTCATCCGGTCGCGACGCTGCCGTCCGGCGGCCTCGTCCTGGGCATGGGGGACGTCATCGTCGCCAACGACCCCATCACGGGTCAGGGGTCGAACATGGCCGCCAAGTTCGCCTCCGTCTACCTCGACGCCATCCTGGAACGTGGAGGCCAGCCGTTCGACGGTGCGTTCATGCAGCACACCTTCGAGACGTTCTGGACGCTGCACGGGCGCGCGACCACCGAGTGGACGAACATCATGCTCCAGCCACCGCCCCCGCACATGCTCGAGCTCCTGGGGGCCGCAAGCCAATTCACCGCGATCGCGCACCGCTACACCGAGGCCTTCGACGACCCCAACGACTTCCTGGAATGGTTCACCGACCCCGACAAGGCCGCCGCCTACCTCGCCGAGGTCGTCGGCGCCGCGGCCGGATCAGGCCACTGAAACCCGGGCATCATGGCGGCACGGGCGGCAGAAGCCGTGGCCGGCGGGTATCCCGTGCCGCCCGCCTGGGCACCCCTAGGCGCTAAACCGTAACGGAGTTATGGTAAAAAGCATGGAAAAGAAGCGCAGTTACAACGAAGGCTGTCCCGTCTCCCACGCGCTGGATCTCGTGGGGGAACGCTGGGCCCTTCTGGTGGTGCGCGAGCTGCTGCTCGGGGCGAAGCGCTTCCGCGACCTGAGGGACGGCCTCTGCGGCGCCAGCTCGAACATCCTGACGATGCGCCTTCGCGATCTGGAAGAGATCGGTGTGGTGCGCAAATACCGCGCCGGTGCCCCGGTGAGCGGCCCGGTGTACGAGCTGACCGACTGGGGCCGGTCCCTGGAGCCCGTACTGTTCGCGCTGGGCGACTGGGCGGTCGGCTCACCCTACTGGGACCGGCATGCCCCGTCGACCGTGGACTCGCTCCTGCTGTCGCTGCGCTCCCAGGCCATGTTCGTCTTCGCCACTGGCGCGCTGGTGGCCGGCACCTGCGACATGCGCATCGACGCCGATCACTACACGCTCCGTTTCGGCGACGCCGGCCTGGACATCACCCGCGCCGCCGCCTACGAGCCCGACGCAACCGTCCAGCTCGACGCCCACACCCTCAAGATGCTGATCACCGGTGACGAAACGCTTGACGATGCCGTCGGCGCCGGGCGTGTCGCGCTCCGCGGAGACGAGCGGTTGATCAGGTCCCTGATCAAGTAGTGACACGTGCGGGTCTCCCTGCCGGCCGGCAGGTGAAGCTTCACACCCGCATACCGCCGTTCGAGTGAACAGGTTGTGCGCATTCCGCGGCACCCCTAGGCTTGCGGTGCAAAATTTGAAGTAATCACTTCAAGATCTGGAGTGACAGCTATCGCCGCAGGCTGCAGAGCCTCCGGGGAGGAGTGAGCGCACCATGCAATCCGCCGAATCCGGGGCACCTGCACCCCACAAGGGCTGGACACTGGCCCTCAGCTCGGTGGGCGTCTTCATGGCCGCCCTGGACGCCCTCGTCGTCACCACCGCCCTGCCGGTGCTGCGCACCAGCCTCAACGCGAACGTCGGCGACCTCGAGTGGACCATCAACGCCTACGTCCTCACCTTCGCCTGCCTCCTGCTGCCCGCAGCCGCCCTCGCCGACCGCTTCGGGCGCCGCCGCGCATTCGCGGTCGGCCTCGTCATCTTCGCGGCGGCCTCGGCGATGGCGGCCCTCGCCCCGAGCGTGGGCGTGCTGATCGCCGCCCGCGCCGGCGAGGGGCTGGGCGCGGCCGTCATCATGCCCATCTCGCTCACACTGATCAGCGACGCCTTCCCGGTCGAGAAGCGGGGCGCGGCCATCGGCATGTGGGGCGCCGTCTCAGGCTTCGCGGTCGCGATCGGCCCGGTCATCGGTGGTGCCGTCGTCGACGGGCTCAGCTGGCACTGGATCTTCTGGTTCAACGTCCCCATCGGCGTGGTGGCCGGCCTGCTCTCACTGCTGCGGCTCACAGAGAGCTACGGACCGCGCCAGCCTCTCGACCTGTACGGTCTGGCCCTGGCCTGCGCCGGCTTCTTCCTTCTGGCCTGGGGGCTGGCTCGGGTCAGCAGCGTGGGGTGGGCCAGCTCGCAGGTCGTCGTCTCGCTGATCGCCGGAGCGGCCGTGGTGGCAGTGTTCCTCGTGGTCGAGGGACGCAGGCGAGCGCCGATGGTACGTCTTGACCTGTTCCGCAACCGCGCCTTCAACGCGGCGAGCTGGGTCACCTTTTTCATGTACGCCGGACTCTTCGGCGCGCTGTTCTTGATGTCGCAGTTCCTCCAATCCGGGCTCGGCGACAGCCCGCTCAAGGCGGGCCTGCACCTGCTCGCCTGGACGGCCGTGTCCATGTTCATCGCCCCCGTCGTCGGCCCCCTGGCCGACAAGTACGGCAACCGTCCGTTCATGGCCCTGGGCATGGCCCTGCAGGCGATCGGATTCGGATGGGTCGCCCTGGTCGCCAAGCCCGGCATCGGCTTCGGCGGGGTCATCGCAGGGCTGCTCGTCGCCGGAGTCGGCATCGGCATCGTCTTCCCCACCGTCGCGAACGGGGTGATGACCTCGGTGGGTCCGGACGAAACCGGCATCGCCTCGGGTACCAGCGCGACGCTGCGCGAACTGGGCGGCGTCTTCGGAGTGGCGTTCACCGCAAGCGTCTTCGCCCACGCCGGCAACTACACATCTCACCAGACCTTCATCACCAACTTCAGCCATGCGCTGGGGTTGTGCGCGGTGCTCTCGGCGGTCGGCATCTTCGCATCGCTGGCGTACCCGACGCACCGCGCCCCCGCCTATGCCCCCGCCCCGGCGGTGCAACCTGCCGAAACGGCTGTTCCGTTGGTCAGCGACTGATCCACCGAGAAAGGAGACGAGGCCCGCGCTTCCTGCACCGGCGACGCACATCCTCTTCCCACCCATCGCCGGTGCGCACGACCCTGTTCCCTGCATGAACCCGCCACCGGTTCCCGTTGAGCCGGCGACCGTGGTGATCCGAAACATACGAACGAAACGAGGTAAGGATCTTGACTACCGAAGCCCAGAAGCAGGAAGAGGCGGCCATCCTCGACGTCGTCAAGGGCGTCTACCAGGCCTGGAACAACGCTGACCCGGACGCGTTCGTCGCCGAGTACTTCGACGACGCCAGCGCCATCCTGCCCGGCTCGTACCTGAAGTCGCGCCAGGAGATCCACGATGCCATGGCGTTCTCGTTCAGCGGGCCTCTGAAGGGCACGCGGACATCCGACAATGTGCTCGACGTCCGTTTCCTGAACGACGAGGCAGCCGTGGTCATCAGCGAGACCGGCGTCCTGATTCCCGGAGAGACCCAGGCTCCGCCCGAGCGGACGGTATACGCGACCTGGGTGCTCGCCAAGAAGGACGGCAAGTGGCAGCTTGCGGCCTACAGCAACAGCCCCTCGGTCGCGCCCGGCCGGTCGTAACCGGGCTGCCATGACCGTGCCCCGTCCCGGTCGCCGGGACGGGGCACAGCAGCGTTTTCCGGCGGATCGCTTGAGCCTGTGCTCGCGTGTGGCCTCCGGAAATCGCCATGAACCATCGGACAGGCGAACCAAACGCTCACTTGGCAAGCTTGAGCTCAGGGTGATAGACGTCCAGCCACACAGCGAGGTCGAGAGCCCGCTCCAGCCCCAGCCGCGTCAGCCGGTCCATCACGGACGGGTCGCGCTGTGTCGCAGCCTCGAGCCAGCCCCGGTCCACCAACTCGAACACTTCATGACCTGGGCGCGTCAGCAATTCCTTGCCCTGGTGCTGGAGCTCCCGGCTGTAAAAGGGGTCCTGAGTCGACGGATAGGGGCTCTTCGGCCGCCAAGCGACTGACTCCGGCAGCATCCCCTTGGCCGCTCCGCGCAGCAGACTCTTCTCCCTGCCGTCGTACGTCTTCAACGACCAGGGCGCGTTGTAGACGTATTCGACGAGCCGGTGGTCGCAGAACGGCACCCGGACCTCCAGCCCGACCGCCATGCTCATGCGGTCCTTGCGGTCGAGCAGGTACTGCATGAACCGGGTGAGGTGCAGATAGATCATGACCCGCATGCGGTACTCGAAGTCGTCTTCGGAGTCGAGCCGCTCGACTTCCCCGACGGCGCTGTCGTACCGGTCCAGCCGGTACTCCTCGAGTTTCAGCTGCGACACCAGTTGCGGGTCCAGCCCGGTGGCGTCCTTGTCGAACGGCCCCACGCTGACGGCGATCCATGGAAACACGCGTGCGCTCTGGATGGTAGGGATGTGCATGTGTTTGTACCCGCCGAACAGTTCGTCCGCCGACTCGCCGGACAGGGCGACAGTCGACTTCTCACGTATCGCCTTGAACAGCAGGTACAGCGAGAAATCCATGTCACCGACGCCCATCGGGACGTCGCGGGCGATGAGCGCGGCCTTGCGGACGGCGGGGTCGGCCAGCGTCTTCGGGTCCAGCACGATGTCCGTGTGCTCCGAGCCGACATGCTCGGCGACGTCGCGGATGAACGGGGTGTCCGGGGTGTCGCGCAGGTCGTCCGGCTTGAAGTTCTCGGCCTGGCCCATGAAGTCGACCGCGAACGTCGGCACCCGCTCGCCGGCGAGATGAGCCGCGGCCAGGGCGGTGAGCGTGCCGGAGTCCAGCCCGCCGGACAGCAGCAGGCAGCGTGGTACGTCGGCGACGAGTTGCCGTCGCACGGTGTCGTCCAGCAGTTCACGAACCCGCCCGACGGAGGTGTCCAGGTCGTCGGTGTGCGGCCGGGTCTCCAACCGCCAATAGGTGCGCTCTCGCAGGCCGGCGGCATCGACGGTGACGACTGTGCCGGGTCGGACTTGTTGTACGTCGGCCCAGATCGCGTGGCCCGGAGTGAACGCGTAGGAAAGCGCCTCGCGCAGCCCGTCCGCGTCCACGACCCGTTTGGCCAGAGGATTGGCCAGGATGGCCTTCTGCTCCGAACCGAAGAGAACGCCGTCGGGCGTCCGGTAGTAGAAGAGCGGCTTGATCCCCATCCGGTCGCGGATCATCACCAGTTTCTGCTCCCGCGCGTCCCAGATGGCGAACGCGTACATCCCGTTGAGTCGGTCGGCCACCGCCGCCCCCCAGCGCAGGTACCCGCGCAAGACCACCTCTGTGTCGCTGGAGGTGGTGAAACGCTCTCCACGCTGGGCCAACTCCTTGCGCAGTTCGACGAAGTTGTAGACCTCGCCGCTGTAGACGAGCGTCACATCGCCGCGTTCGGTGCGCACGGTCATCGGCTGGGCCCCGCCGACCAGATCGATCACGGCCAGCCTCCGGTGGCCGAGGGCGGCGTGCCGGTCGATCCACGTGCCGCAGGCGTCGGGACCCCGACACGCCATGGTCTCGGTCATCGCATCCAGGACTGTCTGCTCGTGCGCGAGGTCGCCGCCGAACGAGACCCAGCCGGTGATTCCGCACATCTGCCTGCCTCCTGTGGCCATCAAACAGGTTCGGTCTCGTGTCGATTCACGCGGCACCGCGCAACAGGGCGGCCGCCCGTTCGCCGATCATGACGACGGTCAGGTGCGTGTTGGCGCAGACCATGCTGGGCATGACGGACGCGTCCACGACATGGAGGTTTTCCACCCCGTGGACCGCGCATCGCTGATCGACAACTGCCCGCGGGTCGCCGGCCGGCCCCATACGCACCGTCCCGACCGGGTTGTAGGCGCTGTCGACGGCCCTCTCGATGTACTCGCGCAGGGCCTCGTCGTCGTCCATGACGCGCTGATCCAGGGCGACCAACTGCTCGCCCTTGTCGAAGATCTTGGGCGAACTCGCCAGCTCCCAGCAGCCCCTGACACCTTCCGCCAGCAGGCGGTAGTCGCGCTCATCGGAGAGGTAGCCCAGGTCGACGCGGGGAGCCGCATACGGGTCGGACGCAGCGAGGGTGACCCGGCCGCGCGAGTGTTGCCGACGCAGCACGACCATCACGCCGAACACCGCCCTGGCCCCCGCGACCTTCCGCAGTTCGGGGAAGTGGAGCGTGAGATCGAAACGGTTGACCATCGCGTAGTACTGGTCGTTGAACCGGCTGTCGGTCGTGCGGGTCACGATCTGCCCGGTCGACTTCCCCTCGTTCTCGTAGCCCGGCTTCGGCGTCATGAACACGCCGATGCGGGGCTGATCGGTCAGCCCCGCACCGACGCCGGCCAGATCCACCCGCACCGGTACTTCCAGCGCGCGCAGGTCCTCCGCGGGCCCGATCCCCGAGCGCAGCAGGATCGCCGGCGAGGCGACCGCTCCAGCCGACAGAATCACCCGCCGTGCGCGGATCGTCTCGAACGGACCGCCGTCCGCGGACAGAACCACACCCGCCGCGCGATCACCCTCGAACACGACCCGGTCGACGAGGGCACGAGACAGGATGGAAAGGTTCTCCCGGGCGCTCGCCGGCCACAGATACGACATCGCCGTCGACACACGGACCCGAGGATCGCGCCGATTCGACGGGATCGGTCCGACGCCGGTCGACTCGGGGTGATTGTGGTCCTCGGCCCACGGGTGGCCGGCGGCGAGACAGACCTCGAGGAACGACTGCTGAACCTCCGTCAATTCCTCGGAGCGCCACCGCCGGACGGGCACCGGGCCGCGGCGCCCGTGGACCTCACGGTCGCCGAAGTCCAGATCCTCCTCGAGCGCGCGGAAGACCGGGAGCACGTGTTCCCAGCTCCACAACGGGTTGCCGTTGTCCGCCCACTCGTCGTAATCCTGCGGGGTGCCCCTGATCGCGACCGTGTTGCCCACGGCCGAGGAGCCGCCGGTGACCTTCCCGAGCGGAAACATGACACGGCGGTTGCGCGTGAGCTGCGTGGTGAACCCCCAGCTGTGCTTCACGAGCGACATGGCGTTGGCGTCCAGCAGGTCGTCAGGGGCCGCCGCCTGCGTGGCGTAGTGCCGTCCGGCCTCGACCAGCAGCACGCGCCGGCCAGGGTCCTCGCTCAGACGGGCGGCCAGCACGGCGCCGGCACTGCCCGCCCCCACGACGATGTCGTCATACTTCTGTGCCGACATGCGCGCCCCTCACCGCTTGCGGGCGAGGCCGCACCACATGGGCAGCGGCTGGGGACCGGAGGCGTCCTGCGGCGGCCGCCAGAGCTGCGTCTCCACCACCCCGGGCGGTATGACGTCCAGACCGTCGAAGAACCGCTCGACCTCGGAACGGGTCCGGCGAACCACGGAATCGCCCGTCTGCTTGTCCATCTCCGTGAGCATCGCGTTCAGTGCCGTGTCCCCGTCGTCCTTCGCGAAGTGGGAGAGCGCGAGATAGCTGCCGGAGGGGACGGCGGCGAGCAGGTCGGCCAGAATCCGCTCGGGCCCGTCGGCGTCGTCGACGAAGTGGAGCACGCCGAACAGGATGAGCCCGACGGGCTGGGAGAAGTCGAGCGTCGCGGCGGCCCGGCGCAGGATGTCCTGCGGGTCGCGGAAGTCCGCATCGAGGAAGACAGTGTCGGGATCGGAAGCGAGCAGGTACTGCCCGTGGGCCGCGACGGACGGCTCGTTGTCCACGTAGACGACGCGGCAGCCGGGCGCCACCACGCGCGCGGCCTCGTGCGTGTTGCCCATGGTCGGCAGCCCGGTGGCCAGGTCGAGGAACTGCCGTATCCGGCACTCGCCCGCGAGATGTCCGACGATGCGCCCCAGAGCGTCGCGTGCTGCGTGCAGGTCGACGCGCACGCCCTCGACACCGCCGGGGTCCCCCGGCCAGTTGACGAACGCGTTGTCGCCGACGGCGCGGTCCGACGCGAAGTTCGCGGTCCCGCCGAGCAAGTAGTCCATGATCCGAGCCGTGTTGGGGATCATGGCGTTCACGCCGACCGGCGCCTCCTCGAGACTCGTCATCGATGAGTTGTCTGACATGCGGCAGCCTCCTTCGCGCCGCGGCACCGGAGCTCGCGGCATCCACGACACCAGCGTGACGCCGCGGGCGCGCCAGGGCTTCTCACTCCGTGCCCGGCACGCGCCGGGCAACGCCGGAGTAGTCCGCCGCGTCCGCCGAGGCAACGCTTGACGAGAGGGACCCACAACTCCGCTGCGTCCTGGCGACGTGTGCCTGTGTCACGTCGCGCTTCCGCAGCCCATGTCAGCGAGGGTGATGTATGACGGCTCAATACGATGACATTGTCGTCGGCGCCGGCTCGGCCGGCGCTGTGCTCGCCGCGCGACTGAGTGAGGACGCGTCGCGCCGTGTACTTCTCCTCGAGGCCGGGCCCGACTACCTGACGCCGCAGGAGACACCCCCCGACATCCGCACGGGCAACGCGATGTCCTTCCACGACCACGACTGGCAGTTCAAGGCGGACATCCACGACGGGCGCCGGATCCGCTACCCGCGCGGCAAAGTGACCGGCGGCTCGTCGGCCGTCGGCGCCACGGTCGCCCTGCGCGGTGTCCCCGGCGACTACGACGAGTGGGCGCAAGCCGGGAACCCGTCATGGTCCTGGCAGGAAGTGCTCCCGTACTTCCGGCGCTTGGAGGACGATCTCGACTTCGGCGGCGAATACCACGGCCAGGGCGGCCCGTACCCGATCCGCCGCTGGCGCCCGGAGGAACTGGTGCCCGGTCAGGTCGCCTTCGTCGAAGCCTGCCTCGAGGCGGGCTTCCCCGAGGCCAAAGACCACAACCACCCTGAGGCAACCGGCGTCGGCCCCATCCCGTCGAACCGGCGCGACGGACTGCCCCGGGTCACCACGGCGATGGCCTACCTGACTCCGGCGCGGGAGCGCCCCAACCTGGACATCAGGCCCCACACGGTCGTCGACCGGATCGTGTTCGAGGGGGCACGCGCGGTCGGCGTGACGGCGTCCGTGGCCGGCGGCACGTACGAGACGATCAGCGCCCGACGCGTGATCCTGGCGGCCGGCGCCGTGGCGTCGCCGACGATCCTCATGCGATCCGGCATCGGCCCCGCCGCCGACCTGCGACGGCTCGGCATCGACAGCCGCGCCGACCTGCCGGGCGTCGGCGCCAACCTCGTGGACCACCAGCGCACCGGCGCGTTCCTCGTGCCGCGCCCCGATGCCTGCGACCCGTCGGGCCCGTTCCTGCAGCAGATCCTCCGCACCACCGCGCCGGGCTCCGACGAGACGAACGACTTGCAGTACTACATGGTGAACCACTTCGACCTGACGCACTTTCCCGAGCTGCAGATGCTCTCGGGAACCACGATGATCATGGGCGTCATGGTCGTGTCGCAGCGCCCGCGCTCCCGCGGCACGCTCGTGCTGGCCTCCACGGACCCGCTGGCACCGCCACGGATCGAGCTGAACTTCCTCGCCGACGACGGCCGAGAGCTCGACCTGCTCGTGGAGGGCGTGCGCACCTCCTGGCGCCTGGCCAACCATCCGGGCATCCGTGGCCTGGCGCAGGGCTCCGTCATCCTGCGTGAGGCGGTGATCGAGAACGACGACATGATCCGGCAGTACGTCAGGACGAGCGTCGACAGCGCTTACCACCCGGTCGGGACGGTACGGATGGGGCCGCAGGAGGATCCCTCGGCCGTCGTGGACGAGCGGTGCGCAGTGCACGGGCTGGAGTCCCTCTACGTCTGCGACGCCTCGGTGATGCCCAACACGGTGCGGGCGAACACGAACCTCACCTCCATCATGATCGGTGAGCGGACGGCCGACTGGCTGCGCGCGTAGCCGGCCGACACGAACCGGCCGGGGCAGCTCAGCCGCCCCGGCCGGTTCCTTGTCCGTCACGCCCGTCAGGTCACCTGGCGCACCCTCATCGGCAGGCCGCCGCGGATCCGCAGGGTCAGCATCGCCTCGCCGGCCACCTTGTATCCGGGTATCTTCGTCAGACGCAGATCGCGTGCCACCGTGGCGAGTACGACGGTGGCCTCCATCATGCCGAGGCTGTTTCCGACGCAGAACCGCGGTCCCGCGCCGAACGGGATGTAGGAGTAACGGTTCCTGCCCGCCGACGCGGCCGGGGTGAATCGCTCCGGGTCAAAGCGCGTGGGCGCCGCCCAGAACGCCGGGTGCCGGTGGAGCAGATAGGGGCAGAGCAGCACGTCGGCGCCGGCGGCGACAGGGAAACCGCCGATCTCGTCGGCCGCGCGGGCGATGCGCGGTAGCAGCCAGACCGGAGGATAGAGGCGGATGACCTCATTGAGGACCTGCGTCGTGTAGGTGAGCCTGTGCAGGCTCTCGGCGGTCAGCGGCCCGCGTCCGAACACCTCGACAGCCTCATCGTGCAGCCGCTCCCACACCTGCGGGTGCTCGTCGAGCAGGTGGAACGCCCAACTGAGCGTGCTGGCGGTGGTCTCGTGCCCGGCGAGCAGCAAAGTGACCAGCTCGTCGCGCATGCGGATCCGTCCGACACGCTGGTCGGGTTCGTGGCGGAACGACTCGATCAGCCGCGAGACGATGTCGTCGCCGGCGGGCTTGACGGCACGATCGGCGGCCAACCGGTCGACGATGCGCTGCAGGTCCCGCCGGGCGCGCCGGAAGCGCGTCTGCAGAGGCAGCGGGAGCCACAGCGGCACCGTGCCCAGCGTGATGGCATCGAACATCGCCTGGTTCTGGACGGCCTCGAACGAGTCGCCGAGCGACTCGAAGGCGCCGAGGTCGGCGTCGATCAGCGTGCGCCCGAGCACGCCCAGAGTGAGCGCGGTCATCTCCTCACGTACGTCCACCGGACCCACACCGACCTGGGCGCGAAGCCGCGCCGTCAGCCGCTCGGCCTCGTCGCTGACGGCGGCGAGCTGAAGGGTGATCCGTTTCGGCTGGAATACCGGCTGGATGGTCTTGCGCTGCCTGCGCCAGAGTTCACCGTCGCTGGTGAGCAGACCGTCCCCGAGGGCACGCCGGGCGTGGATCATGCCGAGGCCTTTGGTGTAGTTCTCGGCATGGTCGGCCAGAACGTGCTTGGCGTGGTCGGGGTGGTTGAAGAAGTAGAGCGTTTTGGGGCCCAGCGGCAGGCGGACCGCGTCGCCGTATTCGGCAGCTGCCCACGCCATGACGTCGAGACGGCTCCGCACCATCCTGACCAGGACGGGGAGCATGGAGGTGCGTGGCGGCCCGGGCATCCGCCGGCGGGCCCGTGTGACCGGAGAACTCGTGGTGGTCACGGAACGGCCCGCCGGAGTTCGGCGAGCCCCGAGGTGATGCGTCGCCGCCAGAGTTCATAGGAGGGGACGTCGGAGCCGCCGACAGCCTCGCCGCGGCTCCTGTCGGCCAGCTCGGCCGCCTGTGCCGGCGTGATGCCGCAGAGCATGCTGGTCGCCAGCCTGGTGTGGGCCGTCACGAGATCGGTCTGGAACCGTGCGGTCGCGGCGAACACGGCGCCCTGCGCGACCTGCGGCAGGTGGTTTCCGGCGCGTCGCATGAAGGCCCGCAGCTCATCCCCGTCCAGTGCGCCCGCGTAGGTTGCCGCCAGGCCGGCACCGCTGTAGAGGTCGGGCCGCCGACTCTCGTCGAACGCGTCTATCAGGTCGGTTGCCCTGTCGGGGTCGGCTCCGCCGACGAACCAGATCGCCCGTCCGATGCCATGGTCGATCACACGGCTCGCGTACGGGGCCGGGCCACCAGCGGGCCAGGGGAAGTTCGACTCCTGATATTGCCTGTGCACGTACTGGTCGGTGTGAAAGTAGGCCTGGTGGAAGCCGTACCCGTCGAGAACGAGCCAGCGCAACAGCGGATCCGCCGCGGCGGCGGACGCCTTCGCCCAGCGGAACCGCGGCAACCGGGCCATGGCCCAGCCCACCCCGACGTACACCATGTACACGTGCTCCTTGGCCCGGCCTTCCAGGAACCGGCTCACGTTGCGGCCTCCGAACGGGAGGCCGTCGCGTATGGCGAAGCCCATGCCGGCACCTTCGTAGGCGAAACCGCGGAACTGCCACGGCAGCTCCTCAAGACGTGCCTCGGCGTCCTCCGGCCGGCGCGCCTCGGCGGCGTACGCGTACCCGGTGAGGAAGGTCTCGCCTATCGTTTCCAGCATCTCCCGTGCGGCAGCGCTCTTCACGTGGAAGCCGCGCACCGAAAGGTTCGCCTCCGACGTGCTCGGCGTCAGAATCCGGCGCCTGAGCGCTCGCCAACCACTGGCCATGCTTCTCTCCTTTCGGCGGGTCGCCTGTTACTCGGGCACCTGAGTGGGATCGTGTCAACCCGCGGGTCGGCTCGCCTACTCTCTGCTTGCCGAGATGACGGTGCGTCAGAGGGACGCGAACTCCGGGGCCCGCCGTGGCGTTGGATTGGCCTCGGGGAGGTGCCGGTTGTCCAGCTCCGGCAGCGCCAGCAGGATCGGCAGATCGGTCCTGTCCACCGTGCGCATCGGGATCCGGAGATCGACATCGTGGCCGGCGCGCATGACGACGGGCTTGCCCGCGCCCACCAAGAGGGGATGGCGCGCCCACGGGCGTGGATCGACGTCGGCCCAGCGCACCGCCACGGCGGCCGCGCGGACGTACCACTCACCGACGGGCACTGCACTGAGTCGGTATGTCAGCACTCGGCATGCGTCGGTGGGGCTTTCGAGGATGTCGCAGGAGACCGGCATCCCCTCGACGATGGGACTGTTGAACGCGCCGACATAGACGCGTAACGGGGTGCTGGTCGGTGGCAGCACCACCGTGCCGTGCACCGTGCCGGTCCGGCGGTCCATGTCCCTCCCGGAGCGCGGGAGCTGTGGCAGGCCGCTGTGGGACAGCGACCGGAAGCGGGTCGGTGATGCGCCGACACTGCGAGTGAAGCGGGTGGTGAACGTACCCAGGCTGTTGTAGCCCACCTGATACGCGATGTCGGTCACGCTCAGCGACGTCTCCAGCAGGAGATTTTTCGCGCTGTACAGGCGGATCGCCGTCAGGAAGCGCCCGGGCGAGGTACCGGTGACGTTGCGGAAGACCCGCGAGAAGTAGAACTTGCTCAGGACTGCGGTGTTGGCGATCTCATCTAAGGACAAGGGCTCACTGTAGTGATCCCACATCGTCGTTATCGCACGTTCCACCGCTAGTCTCGATACCTCCACAGGACCCCCCGTTGTCTGGTGCGGCTAGCCCATGATCGGCTGCTGAATCGCTTCGTCAGCCTCTGAGATGCGGTTAGATGATGCACATGTTCCCATCTCGCCCACTTCTTTGAAGTTGCCTGTATCGAATTTGCACCTGGCAGTTTCCTCGTGATTCCTGTGAATCAAATGGGCCAACGGGTCCTGTGTGACGGCTGGGGGCACTGGCTCGGACCAGCAGTCACGGTACGACGAACTGACCTTGACGGTGAATCGCCGGGGACGTCTATGGGGCCGCCACCCAATTCGATCACCGTAAATGGCAAGCGCCGAGTAAATTCCGAATCACTTGGCGCAGCCCCATCCGCGTCGGCAAGAACCCGATCGGGGTGGCGGTGTCTCGGGACGGGCGCCGGATCTACGGGGCCAACTGCGACTCGAACTCGGTGGGTGGTCCCTTGTCGAGGAGTCGCTCGCCAACTCCTGGGCTGTGCACACCCTTCACTTCTGACGCGCGCGGGCGATATCCATCGCCGCCGCCGCCTTGTCACCGTTGTCGCCGGCACCGACCAGCATGCTGCACACCAACGTCCGGAAGCAGGTGTCGGCGTCGTAGGGCTCGACGAGGTATCCGCCAAGTTCCAGCGTGACGAGCCCGTGGACCCCGATCCACATCTGATGGGCCACGCGCGCCGGGTCGTCGGTACGGAACCGGCCCGCCTTCATGCATCTGGTCACGGCGCCCACCAGTGTCTCCAGTGTGTAGCGGCCGTGCTGTCGTTCGTCGTCCGAGAGCGCGAAGCCGCCGAGGCTCGCTCCGCCGAACATGACCGAGTACAGGTACTGATGCTCCATCGCGTTGGCCCGGTACGCGTATCCGAGTGTCGCGACGTCGGCGACGGGGTCATCGGTCTGCGCGACCTCGGCCATCCGGTCGTTCAGGCGCCGGAAGCCCTCATGGACCATTGCCCTGACCAGGTCGTCCATACCGCCGAAGTGGGTGTACACCGCGGTGGTGGACGTGCCCACGGCGGCGGCGAGCCGCCGGGTGGACAGTGCGTTCGGACCCTCCTCCCGCAGGATGCGCGCTGCGGTCAGGATCAGATTCGCGCTCACTTCAGGGTCGGCTTGTCGAGGGCTCACTCTTGACATGATCGCACAGGCAGCCGAACATGACAATGTTACGTAACGCTGATATGTGACGGAGTGACGGAGGCGGGATGGGCGGCGCACCGTATATCCAGGCAGGCGGCTACCGACCGGTCTCCCACGAGGCCACCGTGTTCCAGCCGGATGTGGTGGGGCAACTGCCGCCCGAGCTGAACGGCACCTTCACCCGCATCGGACCCAACCCCCTGGGTGCCCCCGACGCGCGCCGCCACGCGTTCGAAGGGGCACCCATGGTGCACGCCATCCGTATCCAGGACGGACGCGCGCAGTGGTATCGCAACAGGTGGCTGCGGACGGACCGGGTCTGTGCCCATCTGGGAGAACTGCCTGCGCCGGGACCCCGGCACGGCCTGTCCGACGATGCCGGGGGCAACCTCGTCCAGCACGCGGGCTTCATCCTCGCGCTCGGCGACGGGGGAGTGCTGCCGGTCCAGATCGGCACCGACCTGGCCACCGCGGCCCGCGTCGACTTCGACGGAACGCTCACGGCCGGGTTCTCCGCCCACCCAGAGATCGATCCGCTCACCGGGGAGATGTTCGCGGCCGCCTACTACCACGAGCCGCCGTACGTCCAGTACCACGTCATCGGCGCGGACGGCAGGGTACGCAGAACGCTGCCGATCGCGGTGAAGAGCCCACCGATGATGCACGCCTTCTCGTTGACCGAACGCTACGCGGTCTTCTACGACCTCCCGGTCGCCTACGACCCGGCCGCAGCAGCCGGCGGCTCGCGCGTCCCGTACAGGTGGCGCACGGATCACGAGTCCAGGATCGGCGTGCTGCCACGCGAGGCCACAGCACCCGATGTGCTCTGGATGGATGTCGATCCCTGCTACGTCTTCCATCCGCTCAACGCCTACGAAAGCGCGAACCGGATCATCATCCACCTCGTCCGCCACCCGCGGGTCTTCGACCGCCAGCCGCTGCGGCCGGGCGAGACGGCCCCCACACTCTGGCGGTGGACGATCGACCCGCGCAGCGGCACGGTCGTAGAAAAGCAACTCGAAGAGCACGCCGAGGAGTTCCCCAGGATCGACGACCGCTACAAGGGCTCGTACAACCGGTACGGCTTCGCCGTCGCCATGTCGCCGTGCGGGAGCGGAGGCTACCTCGCCGGCCCCGGCCTCCTCCGCCACGACCTGGCCCTCGGCCGTACGGACACCCACGAGTTCGGCCCGGGACGGGAGACCGGCGAAGCGGTCTTCGTGCCGCGCAGCCACGACGCCGCCGAGGCGGACGGCTGGCTGCTGAGCCTCGTCTACGACGCGGCGGACGACCGCAGTGAACTGGTGGTTCTGGACACCGCCGACTTCACCGGAGAGCCGACAGCCGTCGTGCGGCTGCCGCTGCGCGTGCCGCACGGTCTCCACGCGACGTGGATCGCAGCCTGACCGACCCCGCGGCTGCTCTTTCGCGATCGGGCCAATTTGGAAGAAGGCGCGCGCCGCCGCCGTCCCTAGTCTCGTCCGGAGTGTTCGACTGGACGAGAGGAATGCTCATGGCGCTGAGGGGTCTCGGTCGTGCCCGGGGGGAGTTCGAGCACCCGGCAGCGTTCTGGTTCGGCGTGCTCGCGTCCACCGCGGGCGTCGCGCTGCATCTGCCGATGTACTTCGACGCGCGCGACATGCACTACAGCATGTCCGGGATGCACCCGGACGCCGCCATGATCACAGGAATGGCGCTCATCCTGGTCGGACTGGCCGCGGCGCTGTACGGCGTGCTGCCCGCGCGCGGAAGCGAGATCAAGAAGTCGGCGCAGCGCATCCGTGTCACAGCCATCGACGACGCCCCCATACGGGGTCAGCACATCGCCCTGCTCATCGTCCTCGCCATCGCGATCACGATCGACGTCATGAAGCCGGCGACACTGTCGTTCGTCGCGCCCGGTGTCGCCCAGGAGTACGGACTGAAATCCCCGGCCAACCCGCACGGGCATATCCCCGTCTCGTGGCTCCCGCTCATGGGGATCAGCGGAACGGTCGTCGGCTCCTGGATCTGGGGCTGGCTGGGCGACCGCATCGGGCGGCGCTCCTCGATCCTGCTCGCTGGAATCCTCTTCATCACCACCTCCATCTGCGGAGCGATGCCCGGCTTCTACTGGAACCTGCTGATGTGCTTCCTGATGGGGCTCGGCGTCGGCGGCATGCTCCCGATCGCGTTCGCGCTGATGGCCGAGACGATCCCCGCACGCCACCGCGGCTGGCTGATGGTGCTCATCGGCGGCGACATCGCCGGCGCCTACGTGGCCACGAGCTGGCTGGCCGGATGGCTCACCCCGACCTACAGCTGGCGCATCCTGTGGCTCATCGGCCTGCCCACGGGACTGCTGTTCATCGCGCTGAACCACTGGATCCCGGAATCACCCCGCTATCTGATCGCCCGAGGCCGGGGAGAGGAAGCCGGCGCGATCATGGCCAGGTACGGCGCCGCGGTGCAGGAGGTCTCGACCGACGCCGAGGGCGCCGGAGGGCCGGTCCGCAACAGCGACCAGCGACTCCTGCGGCGCCCGTTCGTCGGTCCCACTCTCGCGATCACGGTCCTCGCCCTCGGCACCGGCCTCGTGACCTACGGCTTCCAGCTCTGGGTGCCGACCAACCTGCAGCACCTCGGGTTCTCGGCGGTGAAATCGGACTATGTCGTGCGCAACGCGGCGCTGCTCGGCCTCCCCTTCACCGTGCTGGTGGCCATGGCGTACGGGTGGTGGGGAAGCCGCAGGACGATCGTCGCGCTCTCGGTCGCGTCAGCGCTGGCGCTGGGCGGCTTCGTGGTGGCCGGCAACTCACTTGTGCACCACCGCCTCGTGCTCTCGCTGCTGCTCGTCGTGCCTCTCTCCGCCATCAGTTCGGTGGCGGCGGTCGTCTCCGCATACGCCGCCGAGGTCTACCCCACGGTGCTGCGCTCGCGAGGTTCGGGCCTCGCGGCCGGCATGACCAAACTGGGCGGGGTGCTGATCATCGCGATCGTCGTCGCGGCCACGAGCATTCCCTCGATCGCCGTGACCGCGGTCATCGGCGCGGTGCCGCTGCTCCTGGCGGCCGTCCTCTTCCTGTGGATCGGCCCCGAGACCAAGCGTCGCAAACTGGAGGAGATCAGCGGCGAGTTGCTGGTCACCGCAGAAGCCGCCTAGTACATCTCGCCTCGAACAGAACGGCCCGGCGCCTGATGGCGCCGGGCCGTTGTGCGTGCCATGTGCGTGCCGACGTTCTCAGTGCCAGGGCGCCGTCGGAAACCAGATGTAGCCCAGCAGGTGCAGCAATCGCACATCCCAGTACAGGACCGCAAACACACCGGCGACCAGGAAACCCGAGGCCGTCAGCGCACTGACCCGGGCCGGGTTCGCCGCGAGCCAGCGCCCGGCCCGCCCACGCAGGACGATCGAGATCAGCACGACGATCAGCGACATCACGACGATGTTCCCGAGCGACTGGAGCGCGAACGCGGCCGCCCCGTACAGCGGGTTGTGGCGCTGCGCGGCACTGCGGAACATCGCGCCGAACAACGGGTACGGCCGCCCGATCAAGAAAGCGCCGATGAGCATACCCATGAGGATCAGCGGCGCGTTGCGGAAACGCCGGGAGACCGCGGCGAGCGGGTCCGGCACGATTCCCGCGGCCGCCAGCCCGAGCACGATCATGACGAGACCGATGACGCCGAAGTCGATCATTGCCTGGATGATCCGCGGCGAGAGACCGGGGGAGCGGGTGGTGGAGAACTGCGGCATGTGGGTGCCGAAAACTCCGACCATCGCGCCGTAGAGGGCCGAGAGCGGCAGCATGCCGGCGGCCAGCCAGCCGATCGGCCGTGCGATACGGGCCACGGACTCCCGACGCGACAACGCGGATTCGCCGACCAGGGGACCCACCGCACCCAGCACCATCACGTTGCACGCGGTGAAGGACCCTGCCAGACCCGAGACGAAGGCGAAGAGCACGCCCGACGCGATGCCGGCGATGGGGGTCGTCAGTGCGTTGTGCCCGAGCATGGCGTCCGCGCTCTTGAAACCGATCTGGTCGTCGGCCAGTTTCGGGGACCACGCGTACGCCAGCAGGAATCCGAGCATGAAACCGACCACGACCACAAGGGTTCGGCGCCGCGGAAACAGTCCGTTGACGAACATGGATGTCCCGGGCCGGGAAATCGCTGGTGGATCGGTGACGACGTTGGTCATAGATATCCTCCTGGAATGGCGATACGGCCGCACGACACGGTCGTCAGTCGCGAGTCTCAGACCCCATTCGCCATTCCGCTTCTTCGATCTTGCCCTCAATCGGCTTTGCGTAGATCGGCATCTTCAGGATTGCGCTTTTCGGCGCCGGCCACCTTTGGTAACGGCAAGGGGAGAGAAGCCCCGACGCAGGTCGGGCAGCCATCCTGGAGACGGCGAGCAGGCGCTCCCACGGATACTCATCCACGGACAACCGCGATTATGGGGAACCCATGGGCACTCAGCGATATGAAGTGGCAATCCTCGGGTCGGGAATCGGCGGCTCGATGCTCGCGTGCATCCTCGCCCGGCACGGGGTTTCGACGCTCCTGCTCGAAGGGGCGAGTCATCCGAGGTTCACCATCGGCGAGTCGTTGATTCCGGAGACCGGCCTGCGCCTGCGCATCGTCGCCGACAAATACGGCGTTCCGGAGATCGGGTGGATCGGCACGTTCCACAAGCTGCGCAGGCACGTGAGCAGCAATTGCGGAGTGAAGCGCTCGTTCGGCTTCATGTACCATCGCGCGGGCGAGGAGAACCGACCCGAAGAGATCAACCAGTTCGGGACGCTGACGCCGCCCGTCGGCCCCGACTCGCATCTGTTCCGCCAGGACACCGATGCCTACCTCGCCGCCCTCTCGGTCAAGTACGGCGCGACGTTCCACTCCCAGACGCGCATCTCCGACATCGCCTTCGGGGACGACGAGGTCACACTGCGCGCGGCCTCCGGCGAGACGTACCACGCCAAGCTCCTCATCGATGCCTCAGGCATGCGGTCGATGGTCTCCGACCAGCTCGGCATGCGCGACGAGGTGCCACGCTTCCGCACCGACACCCGCACCATCTACACCCACATGATGGGAGTCAAGAGCGCTGATCTGCTGTTGGACCCCAAGGGCCGACGCAATCTGATCTCACCGCTCGGTCAGTCCACCATGCACCACGTCTTCGACGGCGGCTGGATGTGGGTCATCCCCTTCAGCAACCACCGCGACGCGACCAACCCGCTGACCAGCGTGGGCCTGATGCTCGACCGGCGCAAGCACCCCGAGCCGCACGGGACGCCGGAAGAGGAGTTCCGCCGGATCATCTCCGCCTACCCGACGGTCGCGCGGCACTTCGCCGAGGCGCGAGCCGCACGCCCATGGATCCGGTCCGGCCGCATCCAGTACTCCTCGCCCCATCTGATCGCGCCCCGCCTCATCCAGCTCCCCCACGCGGCCGCGTTCATCGACCCCCTCTACTCCAGCGGCATGTCGGTGCTCATCGCCGCGGTCGACATGATCGCCGAGTCGCTGCTCAAGGCCGTCGCGGAGAACGACTACGCGACCGAGCGGTTCAAGTCCATGGAGGATGTGGTCAACCGCGGCTTCGACCACTACGACACGGTCGTGTCCGGGTCCTTCGACTCGTTCGCCAGCTACGACACCTGGAACGCATGGAACCGCAACTGGGTGATGGGGAGCCTGCTGGGCACGTTCGGCCCACTCTCGCTGCTGATGCACTACCACAAGACGAAGGACCGCTCGTACCTCGAGAAGACCACGGAGCCGAGCCGCATGGGCGTGCTCGGCAGCCATCTGCCGGGCGTCGTCGACATGGCCCAGGCCTCACGCGCCTACATGGACGCCGCACTGGCAGGCGAGATCACCTATGAAGAAGCGAGCGAGCGCATCTTCGCCCGGTTCCGCTCGATCGACTTCCTGCCGCCCTACATGGGCTTCGGCGACCCCAAGAAGACCGCCACAGCGACGTTCACCCTGCTCCCCGGTGCCCGCCACGTCACGTGGTACCGGATGCACGGCGACCCGGTGTACCGGGACAACTGCACCTTCCCACTGATGACGTACGCACGCGACGGTGCGGCCTTCGTGCTCGACGAGACGCGCGACGCATGGCGGCGCAGCTTCTCCGCCCTGCGCGACGTCTTCTTCGCGCACAACAGCGACTGGCGGCACATCGCGCCGGCGCTCGCTGCGCACCGAGAGCTCGTGACGCCGATCGCGGCGACCGAGCCCTTCGCGCACGAACTGGCCGAATTCGACGGCGTCCAGGCCCCCAGGAGCGCGGCCTCGCCGACCGGGGCCGGCTGAGCGGGCCGCACCGAGGCGTGGGGCCGCGTGTGACGGAGTAAGCCCCACGCCCCGCTCCATCCGCTTGCGTGGTGTTCGGGCCGCGCGTGCGGCCGCCCATCCGAAGAGACGCCCCCGCACCTTCATGACCGTTGTTTCGAGAGGAGATCGCCGTGAGGCTGAGGAAGCGTCTTCGTCGGCTGGTGCCGGGGGTGCTGGCCGTCGTGGTCGCCACATCGCTGTTCTTCGGAGCGGACAGCGCGGTCAGCGTGTCCGGTGGTACGCAGATCGCCGCGAAGTACAAGTTCAAGGAACTGCCCATCGCGCTGCCACCTGGTTACAACAACCAGCGCATGAACACGATCCGGAAGGTCAACCCGGCCTACCAGAAGATCCGCTCCTGGATCTCGGCGGTCGGCGCCGGCGTCGCCATCAACGACGTCACCGGCCACGGGCGCGCGGACGGCACGTGCCTCGTCGACACCCGAACCAACAAGGTGATCGTGACACACACGCCCACCGCGCCGGTGGCCGACCGGTTCACGCCGTTCACCCTCAACCCGGCACCGCTGCCGTACGACGACACTATGGCGCCGACCGGCTGCGCGGCAGGCGACTTCACGGGCGACGGCCGCATGGGCTTCCTCGTGACGTACTGGGGACGGACCCCGATCCTGTTCCTGCCGAAGTCGACCGTCACGACGCCCTCGCCGAGCGCGTACGTGCCGCAGGAGCTCGTGCCCTCGCAGTGGCCCGACGGCAAGTACCACGGACCGCGCTGGAACACCGACGCCGTGTACATCGCGGATCTCGACGGCAGCGGACACCCCTCGATCATCGTCGGCAACTACTTCCCCGACTCGGACGTGCTGGACCCGCACGGCCTGAAGAACGTCGCGATGACCAACAGCCTCTCGTCCGGCAACAACGCCGGCGGCGACCACGTGCTGCGCTGGAACAGCGCGACCTCGGGCCCCCACCCGGCCGCCCACTACGTCGAGGAGAAGGGCGCGATCCCGTTCCAGATCTCGACCGGCTGGACGCTTGCGATCTCCGGGGCCGACCTCAGCGGCGACGGCCTGCCGGAGGCTTACATCGCCAACGACTTCGGCCACGGCCACCTGCTGTACAACCAGTCGACCCCGGGCCACATCAAGTTCACCGAGGCCAAAGGCCGGCGTACGGGGACGACCCCCAAGTCGTTCGTGGTCGGAAACGGGTCCTTCAAGGGCATGGGCGTCGACTTCGCCGACCTGAACAGCAATGGCAGCTTCGACTTCTTCGTCAGCAACATCAACGTCGCCTGGGGCCTGCAGGAGAGCAACCTGCTCTTCATCAACCACGCCGCGAACAACGCCGACATGGCGAAGCAGCTCAGCAACGGCGTCGCCCCGTTCGAGCAGGAGGCCCAGCAGCACGGCCTGGCCTGGACCGGCTGGTGCTGGGACGTCAAGGCGGGTGACTTCCTCAACCAGGGCGAGCAGGACGTCATCCAGACCGACGGCTTCGTCAAGGGCACCCACAACCGGTGGAACTGGCTGCAGGAGGCGGCCACCGAGAACGACGACCTGCTGAGCAACCCGGCCATGTGGCCCAACTTCCAGCCCGGCGACGACGTCTCCGGCCACGAGGCCCTCGCCTTCTACGCCAAGAACTCCAACGGCACCTACGTCAACGTCAGCTCCAAGCTGGGCCTCGCGGTGCCGACCCCGACCCGGGCCGTCGCCACCGGCGACACCACCGGCACCGGCACCCTGGACTTCGCCGTGGCCCGGCAGTGGGGACCGCCGGCGTTCTACGCCAACCAGGCGCCGGACCGCGGCAACTCGCTCGAGCTCAAGCTCTACCGCCCGTCCACCGACCCGGCCCACACCGGCAAGGGCCTGGAGGCGATCGGCGCGCCCGCGTACGGCGCCACAGTCCAGATCACCACACCGCAGGGCACCCAGATCTCCCAGCTCGACGGCGGCGGCGGCCATGTCGGTTTCCGCAGCTTCGACGTCCACTTCGGGATCGGTTCCTACAGCGGCCCCGTGTCCGCCCACATCCAGTGGCGTGACGTCGACGGAGGCCTCCACCAGCAGACGCTGGAGCTCAAGCCCGGCGTCCACACCCTCATGCTCACCGGCACCGCCCAGGAGGTTTCGAGCCGATGACCGCCGTCGCGCACCCCTCTCAGGCCGACACCGCTCCGCCGAGCGCCACCGCCAAGCCCCCCAAGCCGAAGCCCGATCCGCGGTATCTCGCGCTGCGCAACTTCGCCATGTCGATCACTGTCTTCAACGTGTTCGGCTACACCTTGCTCGGCTTCGAACAGCCCTACCTGTGGCCGGTCTTCGCCCTGCTGACGGGGTACACGACCGAGATCACCTTCGAACTGATCAGCGCGTGGGCGTACCAGCGGCGGCCACGGTTCCTCGACGGGGGACCGCGCGGCCTGTACGAGTTCCTGCTGCCGTCGCACATCACGGCCCTCGCCGTCAACATGCTGCTCTACGCCAACAACCAGATCCTGCCGGTCCTCTTCGGTGTGTTCGTCGGCGTCGCCGGCAAGCACGCGTTCCAGGCGCCCATCAACGGGCGGATGCGGCACTTCATGAACCCGTCCAACTTCGGCATCACGATGACTCTGGTCTGCTTCGGCTGGGTCAGCATCGCGCCGCCCTATGAATTCACCGAGAACGCGAACACGTTCTTCCGGATCATGATCGCGCTCATCATCGCCACGGCCGGCACCGTCCTCAACACCATGCTCACGCGCAAGGTGCCGCTGATCGTCGGCTGGATGGGCGGCTATGCCATCCAGGCCTTCGTACGGCACGGCATCTGGGACGTCTCGCTGTTCTCCGCGCTCGGCTCGATGACCGGGGTCGCGTTCGTGCTCTTCACCAACTACATGATCACCGACCCGGGCACGACGCCGATGAAGGGGCGCGCCCAGTTCATGTTCGGCGGCTCGGTCGCGTTCGTGTACGGGGCCCTGATGCAACTCAACGTCACCTACACCCTCTTCATCGCCCTCGTGATCGTCTGCGGCGCACGCGGCCTCGGCTGGTGGGGTGCGTCCTTCATCCAGCGCCTACGCTCCCGGCGCACACCCGACGCCACGGCGATGAGCGAACGAGCCCCGGCCCGACTGCCGGAAACGACCGATGTGGAGGCGATAGGGGCATGAGCGGTCACCGGATAGCCGTGGTCGGCGTCGCCTGCCGCTACCCCGACGCGGACTCGACCGAGCAGCTCTGGCAGAACGTCCTGGCCGGCCGGCGGGCGTTCCGCCGGCTCCCGGACGAGCGCATGAACCTCGACGACTACTACTCGCCCGACCCGGCGGCGCCCGACCGCTTCTACAGTCGCAAGGCCGCCGTCCTCGAGGGGTTCGAGTTCGACCGCGTCGGCTACCGGGTCGCGGGCAGCACCTTCCGGTCCACGGACATGACCCACTGGCTGGCCCTGGACACCGCGGCGCGCGCTCTGCGGGACGCGGGGTTCCCCGGCGGCGAAGGGCTGCCGCGGTCGGCCACCGGCGTCGTGATCGGCAACACCCTGACCGGCGAGTTCAGCCGCGCCAACCTCATGCGGCTGCGCTGGCCGTACGTGCGCCGCACGGTCGGCGCCGCCCTGCGCGAGCAGGGCTGGGACGACGCCGCACTCGGCACCTTCCTGGCCGGGCTCGAGACGCGCTACAAGAGCGCCTTCCCGCCGATCGACGAGGACACCCTGGCCGGCGGCCTCGCCAACACCATCGCCGGACGCGTCTGCAACCACTTCGACCTCCACGGCGGCGGCTTCACCGTCGACGGCGCCTGCTCCTCCTCGCTGCTGTCGGTGGCGACCGCGGCCAACGCCCTGGCCAACGGCCAGCTCGAGGTGGCCATCGCGGGCGGCGTGGACCTGAGCATCGACCCGTTCGAGGTCATCGGCTTCGCCAAGACCGGCGCCCTCGCAACCGGCGAGATGCGCGTGTACGACCGCGGCTCCAACGGATTCTGGCCCGGCGAGGGCTGCGGCATGCTCGTGCTCATGCGCGACGAGGACGCGGTCGCGCAAGGCCTGCACCGCTACGCCGTGCTCGCCGGCTGGGGCTACTCCTCCGACGGCAAGGGCGGCATCACCCGGCCCGAGGCCGACGGCCACCGGCTCGCGCTGCAGCGCGCCTACGAGGCCGCCGGGTACGGCATCGAGACCGTCGCCTACCTGGAGGGCCACGGCACCGGCACCGCCGTCGGCGACGCCACCGAACTGCGGGCGTTCAGCGCGGCACGCCGCGCCGCCGACCCCGCGGCGCCGGCTGCCGCAATCAGCACCATCAAGGGAAACATCGGCCACACCAAGGCGGCCGCCGGCGTCGCCGGCCTCATCAAAGCGATCCTCGCCGTGCACCACGAGGTCATCCCCCCGGCTACCGGCCACGTCGACCCCCACCCGGAGCTGACGGGGGAGCGGCCCGCGCTGCGGGTGCCGCTCCAGCCGGAGCCGTGGCCGGCCGGCGCCCCCGTCCGCTCCGGCGTCTCCTCCATGGGGTTCGGAGGCATCAACGCACACGTCGTCGTGGAGCACGCCGACAGCGCCCCGGACTCCGGGCTCGGCCCGAAGGTCGAGGCACTGGCGCGCTCCCGGCAGGACGTCGAACTGCTCCTGGTCGACGCGGAGACCCTCTCCGCGCTGCGCGGCCGGATCGCGCAGCTGGCCGAGCTCTGCGGCAGGCTCTCCTTCGCCGAACTCGGAGACCTCGCCGCCACACTCGAGCGCGAGCTGGGCGACCGTCCGCTCCGCGCCGCGATCGTGGCCGGCGATCCCGAGGAGGCAGGACAGCGCTGCGCCACGCTGCTGACGATGCTCGACAACGGGGCCCGATCCGTCCTCGACGTCGCGCACGGTGTCTTCCTGGGCACCTCCGCGCGGTCGCCGCGGATCGGATTCCTCTTTCCCGGGCAAGGCGCCGGCCGACGCGGAGACGGCGGAGCACTGCGGCGGCGGTTCGCCGACGTCGACGAGCTCTACCGCACCCTGCCGCTTCCCCCCGGCGCCGACCTGGTCGCGACCGAGAACGCCCAGCCGAGGATCGTCACCTCGTCCGTCGCGGGCCTGCGCGTGCTGGCCCGGCTCGGCATCGAGGCCGTCACGGCCGCGGGCCACAGCCTCGGCGAGTTGACCGCACTCCACTGGGCGGGCGCGATGGACGAGGCCGGCCTGCTCCGCACGGCCGCGGCGCGCGGCCGCATCATGGCGCAGGCAAGCGACGGCGGCGGCACCATGGCGAGCATCGTCGCGCCGCCGCAGGCGGTCGTCCCCCTGCTCACCGGGGAGCCGGTCGTGATCGCCGGCTACAACAGCCCCCAGCAAACGGTCGTCAGCGGACCGGCCGCCGCCGTCAAACATGTCTGCGAACGCGCCGCCGGCCAGGGCTTCTCGGCGAGCGTGATCCCGGTCTCGCACGCGTTCCACTCCAAGGCCGTCGCCCCGGCGGCCACCGCGTTCCACGACCACCTGCGCGGCGAGTGCTTCGCACCGCTCGCCCGGACCATGGTCTCCACAGTCACCGGCGCCGCCCTGCCCACCGAAACCCATGTGCCCGAACTGCTGACCCGTCAGGTACTGGACCCGGTGCGCTTCACCGAGGCCGTCCAGACGATGGCCGAAGACGTCGACCTCTTCATCGAAGTCGGACCCGGCAGAATCCTGCGAAGCCTGGCCGCAGACATCGCCCCCGGGATACCCGCGGTGTCGCTGGAGGCCGACAGCATGTCGCTCTCCGGCCTCCTGCACGCGGTGGGCGTCGCGTACGCGCTCGGCGCGCCCGTCCGCCATGATGTCCTCTTCCGCGACCGCTTCACGCGGCCCTTCCCACTCGACAAGAAGCTGCGTTTCCTGGCCAGCCCCTGCGAATCGGCGCCCGAGAACGACCTTCCGGCTCTCGTGACGCCAGAGGCGATGCAGGCTTCCGGTCCGCAGGCTCCCGCGGCGCTGACAGCGCAGGAGGGCGGCGACACGCTGGACATTCTGCGGCGACTCGCCGCCGAGCGAGCCGAGCTGCCCCTCGAGGCGGTCAGCGCGCAGAGCAATCCCATCGACGAACTCCACCTCAGCTCGATCACCGTCGGACACATCGTCACCCAGGCCTCCCGGGAACTCGGACTGACCGCGCCACTGGCAACCTCGGCATTCGCGACCTCGACGCTGGCGCAACTGGCCGAGATGCTCGACGAACTGGGCGAGACCGCGCACGCCGGAGACGAGCACGCCACGATCGACATCACCGGCGCGGGCCCCTGGGTACGCGCGTTCTCCGTCGAACTCCTACCTGCCCAACCCGGCCCGGCGGTCACTGCCCCGGCCGACGGCGACTGGCAGCTGTTCGCCACCGACAACCACCCACTCGCGCCTGCGCTCCACACCGCGCTGCGACGGGCCGGGCTCGGCGGCGGGGTACTGCTCTGCCTGCCGTGCGACTGCGACGAGAGTCACGTGCCGATGATGCTCGCCGCCGCGCGCGCCGCCCTCTCACCCGGCGCACCGGGTCGTTTCGTCATCGTCGGCGACCGGCGCAGCGCAGCCGGACTCGCCAAGACGCTCCACCTGGAGGCCCCCACCATCGCCACGACCCTGGTCACCCTGCCCCTGGCGGCGCCGGTGCCGGCCGAGCGCGTCGCGCAGATCGTCGCCGACATCGCCGCGACCACCGGCTTCAGCGAGACCGTCTACGACGAAGCCGGCGTGCGCCACGTGCCGTTGCTCCGCCCGCTGGGACGGCGCGAATCCGACGGGCAGCCCGCCCTCGGCGCGCAGGACGTGCTGCTCGTGACCGGCGGCGGCAAGGGCATCACCGCCGAGTGCGCGCTCGACCTGGCGCGTACCACCGGCGCGGCGATCGCGCTCATGGGCCGCTCCGACCCGGATTCCGACCAGGAGCTCGCGGCGAACCTGGCGCGCATGGACGCCGCGAGCGTGACCCACCGGTACGTGCGCGCCGACATCACCTCCGCCGACCAGGTCAAGGCAGCCGTCGAGGAGGTTCGCCGCACGCTGGGGCCGGTGACGGCGATCCTGCACGGCGCCGGCCGCAACGTGCCGCACGCGCTCGCCAACCTCGACGAGTCCTCCTTCCGGCGCACGCTCGCAACGAAGATCACGGGGCTGGAGACCGTGCTCGCCGCCACGGACCCGGCCACCCTCCGGCTCCTGGTCACCTTCGGCAGCATCATCGGCCGAGCCGGACTGCGCGGTGAAGCGGACTACGCCACGGCCAACGACTGGCTCACCGACCTCACCCACCGGATCCGGGACGAGTATCCCAACTGCCGCTGTCTCGCACTGGAGTGGTCGGTCTGGTCGGGCACCGGCATGGGCGAGCGCCTCGGCGTGCTGGAGGCGCTGATGCGCGAGGGCATCCGTCCCATCCCGTCCGATGAAGGCGTCGCCGTCCTCCGAAGCCTGCTCGCCGACCCGCATGCGCCCACCTCGGTCGTGGTCATGAGCCGTGCCGAGGGTCTGCCCACCATCGCACTCGAGCCGCGCGAGCTGCCGCTGCTGCGCTTCGTCGACCGGCCCCGCGTGCACTATCCCGGCGTCGAGCTCGTCGTCGACGCGGACCTCTCCGCCGACGACGACCTCTACCTGGCCGACCATCTGCTCGACGGCGATCTGCTCTTCCCGGCGGTGTTCGGTATGGAGGCCATGGCCCAGGCGGCCACGGCACTGACCGGCATCCCCGGGCCACCCGTGCTCGAGGACGTCGAATTCCTTCGTCCCGTCGTCGTCCCCGTCGACGGCAAGACCACGATCAGGATCGCTGCACTCGTCACCGAGGAGGGCACCGTGCAGGCGGTGATCCGCAGCGACGAAACCGCCTTCCAGGCCGATCACTTCCGGGCGACCCTCCGCTTCGACGTACCGACGCCGAAGGACACCGTGCCCACGCATCCCACCGGGATCCGGGTCCCGCTGTCGCCCAAGGAGGATCTCTACGGTCCGGTGCTCTTCCAGGGCGACCGCTTCCAGCGGCTCCTGGGCTACCGCGACCTGGCCGCGAAGCACTGCATTGCCGACGTCTCCAACACGGCGACCAAGCCATGGTTCGGCGGGTTCCTGCCCTCCGACCTCCTCCTCGCCGACCCGGGTACGCGCGACACGCTCATGCACGCGATCCAGTGCTGCGTACCCGACGCCACCCTGCTGCCCGCCGCCATAGAGCGCCTCCACCTCGCCGATCCGGCCCGCGTACGCATGCTCGATCACGTCACGCTGCACGCCACCGAACGCTCCCGCGACGGCGACACGTACGTGTACGACCTCGACGTCCGCGACCCGGCGGGCGCGCTCGTCGAACGCTGGGAGGGGCTGCGACTCCAGGCCGTCCGCAAGCGCGATGGCGCGGGACCGTGGACGCCGGTGCTGCTCGGCCCCTACCTCGAACGCCGGTCCGCGACAGCGCTGCCGGACACACTCCACATGGCCGTCTGGCCCGACGACGGCGAAGCCGCCGCCGACGTGGCCGACCGGCGCACGAGGACCGTACGGGCCCTCGGCCTTGCGCTGGGCCGCGAGCTGTCCCTCAGCTACCGTCCGGACGGCAGGCCTGAGGCCGACGGAGGGATCGAGGTCTCCTCCTCGCACGGCGCGGGCGTGACCTTCGCCGTGGCCGCGCAGCGAGCCGTCGGCTGTGACGTCGAGGAAGCCAGGGAGCGATCGGCACAGGAGTGGGCCGACCTGCTCGGCGCGGAGGGATACGCCTTGGCCAAGCTCATCGCCGGCGAACGCGGCGAGGACCTGTCGATCGCCGCGACCCGCGTGTGGGGCGCGCAGGAGTGTCTACGCAAGACCGGCCACGCGCGCGCCGGGCTGGCCGAGGCCTCCGGGCCGAAGGCGGACCAGTGGGTCGTACTGCGCTCGGGTGCCGCCCGGATCGCGACGTTCCCCACGACGCTGCGCGGCCGCGTCGCACCCGTGGTCTTCACGATGCTGACGGAGTCGAAGGAGAGCGGCGAATGACCATACGACCGTACTACGAATACCGGCATCTCGTCGGGTTCGAGGAGACCAACCTCGTCGGCAACGTCTACTACGTCAATTACCTGAGCTGGCAAGGGCGATGCCGCGAGATGTTCCTGCGGGAGCATGCGCCCGACGTGCTCGAGGAGATCCGCGACGATCTCAAGCTGTTCACACTGAAGTGCGAGTGCGAGTTCCTCGCGGAGATCACCGCGTTCGACGAGCTGTCGATCAGGATGCGCCTGGAGGACCTGACGCAGACTCAGATCGGTTTCGCCTTCGACTACGTGCGGCTGCGCGACGGGCTCGAGGACCTGGTCGCCCGGGGACGGCAACGGGTCGCGTGCATGCGCGGTCCCAACGCCGACACCCGTCCGGCCAAGGTGCCCGCCGCGCTGCGCAAGGCGCTGGAACCCTACAGCGTGGCCGCACCCGCGGGCCGGCCGCGCGTGCTCGCCGACATCACGAGCGGTGACTGACGCCATGGCCCACACCGACCAGGCATCCGCCGCGGGAGTCGCGACACCGGCCGAACGCGAACCGACGGACGGGCTGGACCGGACCACCGAGCTCGATCGAAACGGCATGCGCCGCGTCCTCGGCCGGTTCACCACCGGCGTCACCGTGGTGACGACCGGCGGTGCCAAGCCCCACGGCATGACCGCGAACTCCTTCACATCGGTGTCGCTGAGCCCTCCGCTCGTGCTGATCTGCGTGCTCCGGGAAGCGGCTATGCACGAGGCCGTCCTCGACCGCAAATCCTTCGCGATATCGGTGCTTTCCGCGCAACAGGAGGATCTGGCCCGCTACTTCGCCGATCGCCGCCGCCCTCGCGGCGTCCAACAGTTCGCCCCCATCGAATGGTCACCCGGCCGTTTCACCGGATCTCCCATCGTGGGGGGCGCCCTGTCCTGGCTGGAGTGCTCCCTCACGGCCACCTACGAAGGAGGCGATCACTCCATCTTCGTCGGCGAAGTCCTCGATATGGGACTCCAGGACGAGGAGGACGCCCTGCTGTTCTACAACGGCGGCTTCCACGATCTGCATCCCAAGGAGGCATGAGACGCGCGGCCTGAAGAACACACAGCACCGCTGAGGTCTGACCCGGTCAAGGCAGCAGGGCCAGCTTGCCGGTGGTGGCGCGAGCCTCCAGTTCCGCCAGCGCCTTCGGCCCGTCGCCGAGATCGTAGACAGTGGGCCGGCCAGGGGCGAGCACACCGGCGGCGATCAGCGCGAACAGCTCGCCCATCACCTCGCCGAACATCTGCGGCGCAGACTGGATCAGCACCCCGAGGTTCAGGCCGATCACATGCACCTGATGCCGGTAGACCAGATCCCAGTTGCTCAACTCCGCTTCGCCGGCGGGCAGGCCGATCACCACCACTCGGCCGATGACCCGTTTGGCCGCGGCCAGGCTGGCGTGGAAAGTGGCCCCGCCAACCGACTCCAGCACCAGATCGACGCCCTCGCCGCCGGTCAACGCCAGGACCTCGGCGGCGAGATCGGGGCCGCGTGAGTCGAGGACGTGATCGATGCCCAGCGCACGCACCGTCTCGTGCTTGTTCGGCGAGGCAGTGGCGATCACCGTCGCACCGTAGTGCCTGGCCATCTTCACCGCGGCCTGGCCGGTCCCGCCGGCGGCGGCGTGGATCAGCACGACCTGCCCCGCGGCGATGCCGCCCAGCGGCTTGAGCGCGGCGAGGGCGGTGGGCCAGTTCACGACCATCCCCAGTGCCTGCTCGTCGGCCCAGCCCGCCGGCACCCGAACCGCAGCAGCCGCGGGCAGCACCATGTACTCGGCGAAGGCACCGTAGCCGACGCCGACGACGTGGGTGCCGGGTTCCACCCCGGTCACTCCGTCGCCCACCGTGGTGATCACGCCGGCGGCCTCGAAGCCCGCCAGGTACGGTGGCGGCGGGCCGTTGTGGAAAGTGCCGCGGCCCTGCGAGATGTCGGCGAAGTTGACGCCCGCGGCGGTGACGCGGATCAGGACCTCGCCCGGGCCGGGCGCCGGTACCGGTGCGTCGGTGATCAGGCGGAGGCCCTGCGGGCCGTCGAGCGACGTCTGTTGCAAAGCTCGCATGGTGGGGGGAACGCTCATCGGAATCGGCTTCCTCATTCAGGGATCCTGAGCAGGAAGCGGACATTACTACGCATCCTCGACAAGTTCCGGGAAGTCCTCACTGATGTCACCGGTCTCATCGGAATCTCCTTGCGTGGAAACCCCGTCCTTCAGGGCGGGGAAGAAACGCATCCTCGGAGCGGAGCCGCGCAGCGGCGGAGATCGCTCCGCCACCCCAGCAATGAGCGTCGCTCACACGGTAGCTGATACGATGTGAGGCATGACGCAGCAGGTCAAGCGGGCTTTCAAGTACCGCTTCTACCGCACCGACGAGCAGGCAGCCGAGCTGTCCCGCACGTTCGGCTGCGTCCGTCTCGTCTTACAAGGCGCTGGAGGAACGCACTCGCGCTTGGTATGGCGAGCAGCGCCGGATCTCCTACGTGCAGTCGTCGGCCGCGCTGACAGAGTGGAAGAAGACCGAGGAACTCGCGTTCCTGTCCGAGGTGTCCTCCGTCCCGCTCCAGCAGGCGCTCAGGCATCTCCAGACGGCGTTCGGGAACTTCTTCGCCAAGCGCGCGAAGTACCCGCGCTTCAAGTCGCGGAAGAAGTCCCGTGCTTCGGCGGAGTACACCCGCAGCGCCTTCACGTGGCGCGACGGCCGTCTGACGCTGGCGAAGATGTCCGAGCCGTTGGATATCCGTTGGTCGCGTCCGCTGCCCGAGGGGGCGGTACCGACGACGGTGACCGTCTCCCGTGACAGTGCCGGGCGCTGGTTCGTGTCGATGCTGTGCGACGACTACATCGCTCCGGCTCCGGCCACCGCGAACGCGGTCGGTATCGACGCGGGCATAACCAGCCTCGTGACCCTGTCCACCGGGGAGAAGGTCGCAAACCCCCGGCATGAGCGCCGAGACCGCGCCCGCCTCGCGAAGGCGCAGCGGGAGCTGTCGCGGAAGGCGAAGGGCTCCGCGAACCGGGAGCAGGCTCGCAAGCGGGTCGCGAAGATCCACGCGCGGATCGCCGACCGGCGCCGCGACTTCCTGCACAAGCTGTCGACTCGTCTCGTCCGTGAGAACCAAACGGTCGTGATCGAGGACCTCACCGTCCGCAACCTGCTGAAGAACGGCAAGCTCGCGCGCGCCATCTCCGACGCGTCGTGGACGCAACTCCGGTCGATGCTGGAGTACAAGTACGCCTGGTACAGGCGTGAACTCGTCGCGATCGACCGCTGGTTCCCCAGCTCGAAGCTGTGCGGGGCCTGCGGCACGGTCCGCGAGAAGTTGCCGTTGAACGTCCGCGAGTGGACGTGCGACTGCGGAGCCGTGCATGACCGCGACGTGAACGCGGCGCGCAACATCCTGGCCGCCGGGCTGGCGGCGTCTGCCTGCGGAGACGGCGTAAGACCTCAACGGGAGTCCTCCCGGACGGGGGGCGGTCGTCGGTGAAGCAGGAACCCCAGCGGGTGACCGCTGGAATCCCCCGCCTTTAGGCGGGGGAGGAAGTCAAGCACGTCTCTTGCGAGAACGGCGACGACTGCGTCGTTCGCCTGGCCGATTGCCGGTGGGTCGTGCTTCGAGCTGCCGGCCTTGCTGATCCGCGAGTGAGCAGCACGGCCTCCCCGGCCCAGGTCCCGTGCGGCCCCGGAAGGGGCTCCTGCGTGTCGCTCGGATGGCTCCGATGCCGGTTGGCGCCGCGACGTCGACCATGGGGAGCGCGGCGCGGGCGTCGTTGATGAACAGACTGGCCGGCCTCGGACAGGGCCGAGATCAGGCGCAGTGGTGCGAGATGCCCAGGTCCCTCGTCGGCCTGGACGCGTACGGCCCGCTCGCATGCGGGGAACAAGGCCTCGTGCAGCCTTCTACCTGATCGTGGCCATGGACAGGTCTGCAGCCGCCGACAGCCCACTGATGCACGCGCGGGCACGCTTCTCCTCCCGCGGTGGCTTGAACGTCGTGTCAGGTCCGGCTGGTCGAGCTTCAGGCAGCCTCGGAGCCAGGGTTGGCACTGGAGTGAGGGCCGCGGAAGACAGCCAGCGCTCGCCCCCGCTCCGCCTCCTCCTCGGTCGGCAGAATGCGGGACATTGCACGACGCAGGATCGGCGGTGCCATCAGCGAAGTGGTGATCGCCACCAGGATCACGATGGTGTACGTGGTCGTATCGAGGACGCCGACGCGCAGACCGACCGTGGCCACGACGATCTGGATGACTCCGCGGGCGTTCATCCCACCCGCGAGGGCCAGTGCCTCCCACCTGGTCAACTTGCTGGCCAGCGCGCCCAGATACGCTCCGGCGAACTTGCCGGCCACCGCGATCAACAGCGCGACGACCGAGGTGAGCAGCGGGACCGTACGGGTGAGGATGGTCAGGTCCACCCGGAGCCCGGCGGTGGCGAAAAACAGGGGCGCGAACACCGACACCACCACTGCCCGCAACGGCGCCAGTCGGCTGAGGTCCGCGGTGTTCGCCGAACCGATCAGCAAGCCGCCGAGGAACGCGCCGAACGCCGCCTCGAAGCCCATGGCCTGGGTAGCGGCCGCGCTCAGCACGATGACCAGGACGGCGGTCGCGATGGTCGGCCCGTTCTCGGGCGACCGCTGGCACCGCCCGAAAACACCACGTACGAGTGGACGGGCGACGGTCGCGGTCACCAGGACGGCGATCGCGAGCAGGACCACCGAGGACACCACCGTCCCACCATGCACGCCTGACGTGGCCATCGCGGAGACGATCGACAGCAGCAACCATCCGGCCACGTCATCGACCACGCCCGCTGCCATGGTCAACTGCCCGATATTCCGGTGCAGCAGATTCATGTCCGACAGCGTCTTCGCGATGACCGGTAGGGCACTCACGCACATCGCCACACCGACGAAAAGTGCGAAGGCCTCCCGATTCATCGAGCCGGTCAGCAGCGAACGCGGGGCTACCAGACCTGCGACGACTCCGGCGGCCAGCGGGATCACCAGTCCAGCAAAACCGACCCGGAGCGCGACGGTGCCCTTGCGCCGCACGAGGCCGAAATCCACCTCGATGCCGGTGACGCCGACGAACAACACCACACCTATCTGGCCGATCGCGTCGAGGAGATG
This sequence comes from Streptomyces sp. NPDC051104, assembly GCF_040682835.1. Lineage (NCBI taxonomy): Bacteria > Bacillati > Actinomycetota > Actinomycetes > Kitasatosporales > Streptomycetaceae > Streptomyces > Streptomyces sp. NPDC051104. The sequence goes on from NZ_JBFBBS010000037.1 coordinate 50,921, forward strand.
GAACTGCGCGGCAGTTCGGGGAAGCAACCACGCGGACACGTCCGGCGCGAGATGGCCGAGCACCGTCGGTCCGAAGAACACCCCGGCGCACAGTTCGCCAACGACGGCCGGCATCCCGAAGCGGTGGGCCAGCCGGCCGAGTAGCAGCGCGGCCGAGAGCAGCAGGCCGACCTGCAGGAGGAAGACAAGCAGTGCATGCGCGGCGATCGACGGGGGTGGGGCCACGGTGGTCTCCCTACGCGGCGGAGTTCGAAGGAGGGTTGGCACTCGTGCCGGGACCGTGGCCGCCCGCGGCGTGCCCATGGCAGGTCCCCACCCACCAGCCTGGAGTCCAGCGTGCAGGCTCGCTTCTCACTGCGTGCCCGACTTGATCAGGGCGGTGGCGCCGACGCGCATGACAGCCACCGCAGTTGTCCAACGACGACTGAAGCCGAGTGTGCTGGGCTGCGCAGTTGTAGTCGGCGTTCGCGCGGGTGGCGGGGCGGTTCGGTCGAGCAGATCGGCGATGGCGGCTGCGGGACCACATCCGCGGTCTGCTGGCGCCGGTAGGCCGGTAGGCCGGTAGGCCGGTAGGCCGGTAGGCCGGTAGGCCGGCTGGCAGCTGGCGGAGTATACAGGCCACCGCGATCCTGCTGAGCCGCCGGAACCGGCGGTGAGCTGCGCCCAGCGTCCAGCGCGGCGCCCGGACGGGATGCCGGCCGGGGATGCCACATGGGTGACACGCGCCGCGCGGCACCCACGGCCGCGGTCAGAGGTCATCGACCGGGTTCCCGTGCACTATTCAACTGTGTGCGGCCTGCCGGGATGGTCGTCCGGCGTTCCCGCGCGGTGTGCGCACATTCTTTGTCGATTGGACACGATCTACCTTGACCCACGCCAGAACGCCATGGGACGATTTATTCGTCGTTCGACAAACAAATTTGGTCCGGTCATACAGAACTCGCCTGCACAGCCATGTCGGCGAGCGGGTGCAGGACCAGGGGGCCCTCAGGTCAGGCTGCCCACCACCGCACGCCACAGCACGTGACAGGAGAGAAGAACAATGAGCATCGAAGGCAAGACCGTCTTAGTGACAGGGGCCAATCGCGGCATCGGAAAGGCGCTGGCCGCCGAGGCCCTCGCGCGGGGTGCCGCGCGGGTCTACGCCGGCACCCGCCAACCCCTGACTCCCACCGACGCGCGGGTGACGCCCCTGACGCTGGACATCACCGACGCCGCACAGATCCAGGCGGCCGCCGAACAGGTCGAGTCACTCGACATCCTCATCAACAACGCGGGCATCATGCTGCCCGACGTCCCGTTCGACCCCGCCGTGCTCGAACGCCACATGGCGGTCAACTTCCACGGCACCCACGCCGTGACCCAGGCCTTCCAGCCCGCCCTGGTCCGCTCCGGCGGTACCGTCATCACCATCAACTCGGCGGCCGCGCTCTCGCCCCTGCCGCCCTTCGCGTCCTACTCGATCTCGAAGTCGGCCCTGTTCTCCCTGACCAGGACGATGCGGGCGTTCCTGGCCGGGCAGGGCGTCAGTGTCCACGCGGTCCTGGCCGGCCCCATCGACACCGACATGACGCGCCAACTCCCCATCCCGAAGTCGTCCCCGGAATCCGCCGCCCAGGCCATCTTCGACGCGGTGGACAAGGGGGAGGAGGACATCTTCCCCGACGCCACGATGGCGCCCATGACCGACATGTGGCGCAACGGCCCGGACAAGCTCCTCGAGCGCCAGTTCGCCGAACTCGCGCAGGGAGCGCCCCCGGCGTGAGCTGGGCGACACCTGCACGGGGAGGCAGAGAGTCGTAACACCCGGACCGCCCCACCCTTGGGGCGGTCCGCCCATCCCGGGCAAGTACGGGCACCAACCGATGGATTCTCCCGCGGGGTGCCTCTGCCCGCCGGGCTGTGCCGGGCACGGAGCTAGCAGGAGCACCGGCGGCCCGGTTGCGACGTTCCGGTCACCGGACGGCGCCATCGCGGTGAGTGGCCACTGCCGGCCGACGAGCCGCTCGGCCATTTCTCGAAGCAACCATCGCCTCGGCTGAGGCGATCGCGACGATGTGCGCTGTTCCCGACCGTGGGGGAAGGACGCGCCCTCTGCGTCTTGACGCCACTACGCGCTGGGAACGCAGGCCTGGGCTGCGTGTCCTCCCGCGCCTCACCCAGCCCCCGACACCGACCGGTCAACCGCCGAACTCCGGCGCGCACCGCGTCTTCGGCACGCGCCATCGGCACCACCCGCAACTGCTCCTTCAGCCGAGCCCGCGTTCACACCACCTCAGCCCGCTCGGCAAGCTCCATCGGTTCTGCCGCGCCGCAGCACCAGCCCACGCGGTCCACGTGCGCGGCGGCCGCCTGTAGTGGCTGGAACCGCATGACCGCTCCCACTCCTGCACCTCACCAGCGACGGCATCTGCCGAGACCACAACGATCAACTCAGCAAAACGGGATGGAACATGAGACGCAGACCCGCATCGGCGACGAGAAGGAACGACACGCGACCACGGTGGTGGCGCCGTCGAACTGGGGTCTTCCTCGCGGTCCTGGCCTTGGCGGCAGCGACGGTGTACGGACTCCCGAAGACCAGCGCCAACGCGGCCACCGCGGTGACAGAGGCTCAAGACTGGCCGATGTTCGGCCAAAACCCCAACAACACGGCGAACGCCCCGGTCGATCAGAACAGCCAGGTGACGACGACCAGCGCCGGCACCCTTGCCAAGAAGTGGACGTTCACGACCGGCGGCGACGTGTCGGCGCGTGCCGCCGTGGCCAAAGGCTCCGTGTACTTTCCCGACTGGTCCGGGCACCTGTACGCGGTCAAGGCCGACAGCGGCCGGCTCATCTGGTCCCGGGACATCCTGACGGACTACCTGCCGGGCGTTTTCACCGATCCGCCCGCCAAGGTGGTCTCCCGCACCTCGCCCTACGTCGACCCGAGCACCAACACGATGTACATCGGCACCCAGCAGGGCGCCTGGCTCCTCGCCATCGACATCACCACCGGTGCCCTCCGTTGGAAGACCCAACTCGACAGCCACCCATACGCGATCGACACCACGTCACCGATCGTCTACCAGGGCGTGCTCTACGCCGGTGTCTCCTCGACCGAAGAGAACGCGGCCGACAATCCCAGCTACCCCTGCTGCAGCTTCCGCGGCAGCGTGGTCGCGCTGAACGCGAGCACGGGAGCCCTGAAGTGGAAGACCTTCACGGTGCCGACGGGATACACCGGTGGCGCCGTCTGGAGCAGCACCATCGTCCCGGACCCGGCCAGGGGTGTCGTGTACACCACCACCGGCAACAACTACAGTACGCCGACTGCGCCTGCGTACACGTCCTGCATCAGCAGCGGCGGCACCCAGGAATCGTGCCTGTCCCCGGACGACCATTTCGACTCGATCGTCGCGCTGCATATGACGGACGGGTCGGTCGCGTGGTCACAACGCCTGTCCGACGGTGACGACTGGAATCTCGCGTGCCTGTCCGGCACCCCCGGACCGAACTGCCCTCAGCCGACAGGCTCCGACTACGACTTCGGCAGCGGCGTCAACCTTTTCACCATCCAAACGGCCAGCGGCCCCAAAACCGTCCTCGGGGCCGGGCAAAAGAGCGGCGTCTATGCCGCCTTCGACCCCGACCGCAAGGGTGCGGTCCTGTGGGCCACCCAGGTTGGGCCAGGCGGGCCACTCGGCGGGATCCAGTGGGGTTCCGCTACAGACGGCAAACGGATCTACGTAGCCATTTCCGACTACCAGGGCCAGCCCTACACCCTCCAGCCATCGGGTCAGACAACCAGTCACGGCTCATGGGGTGCACTGGACCCGGCGACCGGGAAAATCCTCTGGCAGACCCCGGACCCGGGCGGCGCCTCGGATCAGGGGCCGCTGGCCGTGACCAACGGCGTCGTCTTCGCCCCCTCGGCGGCCGGTGCCGGCAACAACATGTTCGCGCTCAACGCCGCCACCGGCACCGTCATCTGGAGCTTCGCCTCCGGCGGATCTGTGCTCGCGGGAGCCGCGATCGCCGACGGCACCGTCTTCTGGGGTTCCGGCTACAGCAAACTCCCCGGACTCACCGGCAACAACAAGTTGTACGCGTTCCAGACGTGTGCCGGGCAGTCTTGACCGCGTCAGCCCGTCGAGACCTCCGCGCGGCCGCCGGCGCCATCACACCACCGGGGAAGCCCATGGAGACAATCGCCCCCCTCGGGCCGGTCACCTGGCACTCGGCTGACAACGACGCCCGCCGCACGAGCGGCTCCCGACGTAAGTGACGAAGGCGGCTCCAGGTCCGCAGGCGCCCATGCGCCGGCACCCGGAGCCGCCCTCCGCAGTCTTTGACCAGGTCGCCAGTCCAACGTTTCAGCGGAGACCCGGATCAGGCCCTCTCCCGGGCCTGGGCTCGGTACTGGCGCGTCGGCGATCAGACGCAGGTCCTGCGGGCCGTTCAGCGACGTCTGACGCAGCGCACGCATGGTCGTGGGAATGCCCATGATGGTCGCCTCCGTTTTTGTTTGTCGAACGACCAACCACGTGCTCAATCGCCTCCGAAGCAGGTCGAGGTAAACTTGATCGAACGATAAACAAGAGGAAAAGGCATTCTGATGGCCACTCGCGGCAGGCCGCGCACATTCGACCCGGACACCGCCCTGCGCCAGGCCCTGGTCCTGTTCTGGGAACGGGGCTATGAGGGGACGTCGCTCAACGACCTGGCCGCGGCCACGGGTATCGCCTCGGCTAGCATCTACGCCTGCTTCGGAAGCAAGGAGAACCTGTTCCGCCAGGTCATGGCGCTCTACGGCACGACCTCGGGCGAGCCGCCCCGGCGCGCGCTGCGCGAACAGCCGACCGCGCGCGCCGCGATCGAGGCCATGCTGCGTGCCACCGCCGATGAGATCACCCGTCCGGACGCGCCGACCGGCTGCATGCTCATCCTGGCCGCGCTCATGGGCCCGGTGGAGAACCAGGGGGTTCGGGAGTTCCTCGCCGACCTGCGGCGCAACATCTACGCCACCATCAAGGACCGGCTCGCCCGCGGAATCACCGACGGAGACCTCACCGCGCCCCCCACCAGCCTTGACGCCATCGCGCGCTACTACACCACCGTGGTCGCGGGCCTGTCCGTCCAGGCCCGCGATGGCGCCACCCGCGCCGAGCTGGAAGAGGTCATCACCTGCGCGACCGCCGCGTGGGACACCCTCGTCGCCGCCCGGCTGCACGTCAGCGTGTGACTGGGCGATGGGGTGGCAGTGGGTGGGCGTCAGCCAGTTCGGGGAGTGTCCTGGATGAATGACGCGTCGCTGAGATGACAGAAGAAGTCCAGCCCGCGGTCTTCGCCCAGCTGGCCACGACGTGCACCCGTCGGCCGCTCCCTGCAGCACCAGCAGGCCCATCAGGCCCTCGCGATCTGGCACCTTTACCGACCACGGCCTGTCTGCCCTGATGGTCCCATCAGTGCGACCCTCCTGGTGCGTCGTAGATGTATTTACCGATCACCTGGTGATGCTCCGTCTTGTACATGATGTGCGGAGATGGGGCCGTGATGCGAAGTCGGATGGTGCTGGGAGACCTGCGGGTCCAACAGATGCCCAGGGCAGGTTGCGGCCGCTCGTACACGATCGTTTGGCCGGACGGGTCCGTGGACGAGGAAGCCGACGACTACCTGCGGACCCACGAGGGCAGCGGCAGCCAGAAGACGTACGCGTACTACCTGGTGGACCACCTGCGGTGGCGGCTGCGTGAACAGCTCACGACCGCGTCGGTGACGCTGCAGGATCTCAAGCGGTACATGGGGGGCGGTCGGGGCGAGAGTCCCGTTGCCCTACGGCCAGCCGTGGCGCGTGGCGCCGAAGAAGCCGTACGGCGCCTCGGGCCTGGAGGTCGCGGCGGCGTGCCTGAAGGGCTTCTACTTGCACCAGTGCGCGGCCGGGGTGGACCCTGACCTGGCCTTGGGGCTGAAGGTTCAGAGGCTTCCGACCCATGCGGACCGCGACCGATCCCTGCTGGGGCACGTGATGACGTCGGTGTCGGTCAATCCGCTGGCGCCGCGGCACAGCCGGCGCCGCCGCCATCCGAAGATGCTGCCCGACGGGGCACGCCCGGAACTGCTGACTGCGGTGAACACCGCGCGCGACGTCATGGTGGTGACCTGGCTGTCCGACACCATGCTGCGGATCGGCGGGCTGACGGGGCTGCATCTGGTCGATCTGCACCTGCGCGATGATGCCGCTTGCGGTGAGTGCCCGCGCCCTCACGTGCATGTGTGTCACCGGCCCGGCAACGTGAACCAGGCTGCGGCGAAACGGAAGCCGGACTGGCAGCTGGCCGATGGCGTGATCACCGGCGGGGAGATCTACCGGGTCAGCTCGGCCATGATCAGCAGTTACTTCGAGTACATGACGACCGAGTACGCCAAGTACGCCACCGGGCACGGCATGTTGCTGATCCAGCTGTCCGGGCCGCGCCTGGGCGAGCCGTGGACCGCGGACGCCGCGCGGGGATGCTGCGGCGTGCCGGCAACAGGGCCGAGCTTCCGGGCAGGATCAAACCGCATGCCTTCCGCCACACCACGACCGCCAAGGTCATGGATGCGTCCGGCAACGACCCGATGGTGGCCAAGGAGGCCGGGAACTGGTCCTCCGCACGGATGGTGGATGAGGTCTACGGGCATCCCGATCAGCACTCCCCGGAGTTCATCGCAGCTTTGCAGACGGTCTGGGGTGAGCAGGCATGACCGCGCTCGCGCTGGCGCCGGCCAGGACGGACCCGGGCACCTCGCGCACGAAGCGTGACCGGCTGGAGATCCTTCACGCGCTGATCGCGGCGCCGACCTTCGATCCGCTGCTGACACCGGACGTGATCGCCGTTCCCGGTGACCATCCGGTGTTCGGCTGGGCCTGCGCCGTCGAGGACTGCGGAAGAGTTGAAGGCGGAGCGGGCCCGGAAGGAAGACGAAAGGACCCGCACAGCCAAGGCCCGGTATGAGGAGACCGCAGGGGGAGACGCAGGCAGCACGGAGGTTGGCCGCGCTGGTGATTACGCCGTAATCACCAGCGGGGCTGTGGAACCTTCACCAGCACCGGAAGAACCGGCTACCGGCGATCGCCCGGTGGTTCCCACGTCAACGGCCCCGGCGGATGAGGAGTCTGCCAACGAGGCAGGGGTGGCCACACCCTCCGTTCCCGTACAGACCACTGGCACCGATGTGACGGCTGGGGCAAGGGGCCAGCAGCTGAAGAGGTTCCCCTACGAGGACGGCGCGGACGCCGCATACTTCCTGATCCGCAAGATGCCGCCAGACGAGTTCAACAAGATGCTGGACCTGCTCATCAAACACAGGGATAGCCAAGTTGCCGCTGCCGGCTGAGTCTGTCCCTGTGACCAGAGGGCCGGTTTCCCAAAGTTGAGGTGTCGGCCCTCTCGGCTGATGTCGCAGCGCAGCATTCGCACGGCGTCGTCAGGCGTCGCCGCCTTGGAGCGGCGGCATCAACTTCCTCCACTGCAGGGGTGAGTCAGACGGCAGCCGGCAGGACACCAACGGGTCGTTGACCACTTCTCGTTGCGGGGCGGGGTACTGGTGGCCGAGGGCTAGTAATGCTTCGTGACGTCGGGTGATCTCGCCTGGTGGTGGGCATTTTCCTGGTATGAGGCTGGGGGAGGTGGTAACAACTCCGGGCTAAGAGGTCGCGCAGATAGGTACGGTGGTACCCAAGAAGCGAGGCAGGTACAGGGCCCTGGCGATCATGTGAGTTGCGACGCTCTGTGATCATGGATGGTGCCTTTCTTAAGTACACCCCCTCACTCGACGGCCACCGTCGCCTGCCACGCGCCCGGGCGCATGCCTGTCGCCTTCCGGAAGAACACCGAGAAGTTGGACGCGTCGGGGAAGCCGAGCGTGTTGGCGCAGGCGGCTGCGGTGAGGCGGTCGTGTGCGAGGAGCCGTTTGGCTTCCAGGACGATCCGATCGACGATGTACGCCTTCGCGGTGAGGCCGGTGACCTGCTGCACCGCTCTTGAGAGGGTGCGGGGCGCGTATCCCAGTGTCCGGGCGTAGTAGCCGGCGTCGTGATGTTCCCGGAAGTGCGCTTCGACGCTGGACCGGAACAGTCGGAACACCGGATTGATCGACCGTGCTTCGGCGTGGGGGGGCCGGAGCCGGGCGATGAGCGCGGAGAGCAGGATCTCGGGCAGCTCCGTCGAGGTATCCCCGGGTGGGGCGGATGCTTCGAGGAGGAGATGGTTGCGCGCGGTGTCGACGAACGGCCAGTCGGCGTCGGGAATGCTCCAGTGTGTGACCAGGTTCGGGGACGCGACGAGCTCCCGGGTGGCGTGGGTGACCGGCGCGGTCGGCACGAACAGCACGACGTGCCCAGCCACGCCAGCGATGTCATCCCATCGGTGCACAGCTCCAGGAGCGACCCACACCGCGGACCGCTCCTGGAGCGGGTGTCGGAGGAAGTCCACGGTGACGGATCCGTGCCCGGCATCGACGACGGCGAGGACGTGGAAGTCGGCACGCTGTGTCCCGCCGTCGTTCAGCTCGCGAAGGCGGTCGAACGTCATGGTTTCGACAGTGGCGGCACGGCGCTCGACGGGCTGGTAGGTCATCTGCCGGATCACGGTCACCTGTCCAGTTTCCACCATCAGGCGACCAGTCATGCCGATGCCCCGGCACAGCGGCAGAGATTCAATGAACACACAGAACAATCGCCCCAGAACACTGATCGAGAAAGTCACGATGAACACGACGCAGCAGCCGCTACTGCCCGCTTATGACCACCGCCCGGGGACCGGACCGACCCTGGTGTTTCTGCACTACTGGGGTGGATCCGCCCGCACCTGGGACCTTGTCGTCGATGGCCTCGCGGGACGCGACATGCTCACTGTCGACTTCCGTGGGTGGAGCCGCTCGAGCAACCTGGCCGGCCCCTACACCCTCCGCCAACTCGCCGACGACACGCTCGCCGTGATCGCCGACGCGGGCGTCACCGACTACGTCCTCGTCGGACATTCCATGGGTGGCAAGATCGCGCAGCTCATAGCGGCGACCCGGCCCGCCGGCCTCCGCGGGATCATCCTCGTTGGTTCCGCTCCGGCGAAGCCCGCCGCAGGGATCACTCCCGAGTACCGGGAAGGCCTTTCCCACGCCTACGACTCCGACGAGTCTGTCGCTGGCGCACGGGATCACATCCTCACCGCGACCGAGCTGCCCGAATCGATCAAGTCGCAGATCGCGACCGACTCGCGGGCCAGCACCGACGCCGCCCGCACGGAGTGGCCGCTGCGCGGCATCGCGGAGGACGTCTGCGAGCACACCCGCATGATCAGCGTCCCCGCCCTCGTCGTCGCCGGAGAGAACGACCATGTCGAGCCCGTCGACGTGCTCGTCGACAACCTGGTGCCCTACCTCTCTGGAGCCGACTTCGCGGTGATTCCGAACACGGGTCACCTGATCCCGCTGGAAGCTCCGGCCGACCTCGTCGACGCAATCACGGCCTTCGCACCAGCAGCCTGACCATCTGCGCGGCCTGAAAATCGACTTCGTCACCGATCACCCGCGGGACGCCCCGCCGCGTGACAGCGCGAGGCCGAGGCCCGGCCCTCCTGAGCTGCCCCGAGTTTCGTAGAGTCCGGTGGTCTTGTTTCAGGCGGACTGCGGGGCGGCTTCCTGCTGTCGCCACCAGTCGCGTTCGTACTCGGCGGGCGGTACGTAATCGAGTGCGGAGTGGAGGCGTTCCTCGTTGTACCAGGTGACCCACTGGAAGATCGCCCGCTCGACCTGGTCGACGTCCTTCCAGGGGCCTTGCATCTCGATCAGTTCGGCCTTGAAGGTGCCGTTCAGGGCCTCGGCCATCGCATTGTCATAGCTGTCCGCGACCGAGCCGACCGAGGCCGAAGCCCCGATCTCGGACAGCCTCTCGGTATACCGAATGGATACGTATTGACCGGGTTAATAGGGCGTTATCCGTGGGAAGATTTGAGACTGGTCCGGCCGCCGACGCTCCATCAGCCGCCCATCAGGGCCGACGTGGGCTTAGCGCACGATCTGACACGGATGTTCCTCAGCCCCCATGGACTGCGCGGCCCCCGACGGCGGCGACCTCCCCGGCCGCCCCGACCCCGCATCTGAACTTTAAGGAACAGACCGCCCACCGCCACCCGATGCCAAGGGGTGGCCGAGCGCCGTACGGACAGTGTGGGACGGCGCGGCGCCGCCCCACACCACAGCACTTGGCTGGGGTAGCAGTCTGTTCCTTAAAGTTCAGCCTGGATCCACCGCGTGATTTCTGATCATGGGTGTCGGGCGGGTTCTGGGTGTTTCTTCGGGATGCGGGCAGTGGCGATTGCCGGGTGGTTGTCC
>NZ_JBFBBS010000038.1:0-59437 GCF_040682835.1 Streptomyces sp. NPDC051104
GCGTCTTGTGTCGCGGGCAGCTCCCCGCCCGGCTCGTGGAAAACCACGACCCGGACGGCCACCAGGCGCCCGGGCCCCCCCCGGCCGGGGGCCCGGGCCCCGTCGCGATGTCGCGGGGTTCGGAGCTCTTCGGAGCTCTTACTCGCTGGGCGCCCAGTAGTCGAGCAGGGTGGCCGTGCCCGGTTCCAGCGCCTTCCAGGAGCCGTCGAAGGAGAGCACGGCGAAGGCGGCGGCCGGGAATCCGCGTCGGCTCATCCGCTCACGGGCATCGCCCTCGTTCGCACCGTTCAGGGCGTCGGCGAGGCCCTGGATGCCGGGGTTGTGGCCGATCAGGACCACGTTCCGCACGTCGTCGGCGATTTCGTTGAGCACGGCGATCAGCTCGCCGGGCGACGCCTCGTAGAGCCGCTCCTCATAGACGGTTTTCGGCCGATGCGGCAGCTCCTGGACGGCGAGCTTCCAGGTCTCGCGGGTGCGGACGGCGGTGGAGCACAGGGCCAGGTCGAAGGGGATGCCGGTCTCGGCCAGCTTGAGTCCGGCGGCGGCCGCGTCCTGGCGGCCCCGGTCGGCGAGCGGACGCTCGTGGTCGGGAACCTGCGGCCAGTCGGCCTTCGCATGCCGGAAGAGGACAATCCTGCGGGGTTCTGCGGAGCTCATGAGTCCCAGCTTCGCATGAAACAGGCCAACGGGCGCAGGGAGTTGGCAGCGCCGCGATCTGCCTGCTCACCGGCCTCCTCACCGCCGAGTCCGCAGGAAGCCCACCGCGTACACCCGGGCGGTGTCACGACCCGATCAGGCCGGGTCACTGCGCGTGGTGCGTCACCGCGTGCTGGACGCGCTCGAGGAGGTGGCTGAGGGCGGGATCGCCGCCGGCGCTCGCGTCCGCCGGGTTGAGTATCAGCGCCAGCAGGGCGATGAAGGCGAGCGTGGGCAGGGCGAGGGCCCACCAGGGCAGCCGGATGTCGACGCCGCCCACGCCGGGCGGGGCCGGGTGTGCGTACGGGCCGACATGGCTGCCTCCGTGGGTCCTCGAGTGGTCCATGGGCCGCCCTCGCGACCACATCTCGAAGGTACGGACGCGGCGGCCCTCAACCCATCCGGTGATCCACCCACTTGACCCTGACACTGACCCCCTAGGGGATGGTGGGGCCAGCACCACCATGGGCGGTCACCGGTGCGTGAACCGTGAGGCGATCGTCACGGTGAGGCGATGGTGGCGATGACGGCGATGATCGCGAAGATGGCGAAGAACGCGCCGAAGACGAGCAGCATCTTCTTCTGGCCGTTCTGGGGATTCGGTTCGAGCACGGGCATACGCCCAGTTTCGCACCCCTCCCCCGCCCGGGCCGCGGCGGGGGCGGCCCGTCGCTCAGCGCGTCGCCTCGTCCTCCACGATCCGGTCGCGGCCTGCCAGGACGCCCACCGCGATCTGCGGGAGCATGAGCCCGGCCATGAGCGCGAGCGGCCGGCCCCAACCGCCGCTGTGCTGGTAGAGGACGCCGACCAGCAGCGGCCCCGGGATCGACAGCAGATATCCGGTGCTCTGCGCGAACGCCGACAGCTTGGCCACGCCCGCGCCGGTGCGGGCCCGCATCCCCACCATGGTGAGCGCGAGCGGGAAGGCGCAGTTGGAGATGCCGAGCAGCACCGCCCACGCCCAGGCCCCGCCGGCCGGGGCCCAGTACAGGCCCGCGTATCCGGCCAGACCGCAGACACCGAGCGCGATCACGATCGGGCCCTGGTGCGGCAGCCGGGCGGCCAGCCGCGGGATGACGAAGGCGAGGGGCACGCCCATGACCATGGTGACGGCCAGCAGCACACCGGCCGTGCCGGCGGGCACCCCGGCGTCGCGGAAGATCTGCGCCATCCAGCCCATCGTGATGTAGGCCGCCGTGGCCTGGAGTCCGAAGAAGACGGCCAGCGCCCACGCGGTACGGCTACGGGTGATCCGCAGCCCGTCGGGCTCCACGCGCGCGGAGGCGGTGTCACTGTCCGGGAAGGCGGTGCAACTGTCCGCAGAGCCGGCACCGCGCGCGCGGGCGAACGGAATCCACGGCAGGACGGCCGCCGCCGCCAGCGCCGCCCACACGGCGAGCCCGGACTGCCACCGTCCGCCCAGGGCGTCGGTGATGGGCACCGTGAGCGCGGCCGCGACGGAGGTGCCCAGGGCGAGCGCCATGGAGTACAGGCCCGTCATCGAGCCCACCCGGTCGGGGAACCAGCGCTTGACGATCACGGGCATCAGGACGTTGCTGACCGCGATGCCCATCAGGGCGAGCGCGCTCGCGGCCAGGAAGCCGACGGTGCTCCCGGCGTACGGGCGGATCACCAGGCCGGCGGTGATCGCGGCCATTCCGCCGCACACCACGGCGCCCGGCCCGAAGCGGCGGGCGAGTCGTGGCGCCATGACGCCGAAGACGGCGAAGCAGAGCGGCGGCACGGAGGTGAGCAGGCCCGCGATGCTGCCGCTCATGCCGAGTCCGTCGCGCACCTCTTCCAGGAGGGCGCCGAGGCTGGTGATGGCGGGCCGCAGGTTGAGGGCGCAGAGGACGATGCCGACGACCAGCAGACGCGTCCGCCACGCGCGCGTGGCGGAGACCCCGGCATCGACCCGCTCCCCCTGGGAAACGCGTATCCGTGCGGACGTCGTCGTTCCGGTCTCTTCGGATGGCATGCCCACTATCATAGAATCATAGGATGACTATGGGTGCAGGGGGCTGCGTTACGCTCCCGATCATCCGGCCTCGCTCTCGGGCCCGCACGAAGGACGGTCATGCCGCTGAGCCACCCCCGCCGATCCGCGCTGTCCGAGCAGGTCATCGCCGAGCTGCGGAACCAGATCACCTCGGGTGAGTGGCCGGTGGGCTCCCGCATCCCCACCGAACCGGAACTGGTCGAGCAGCTGGGGGTCGCCCGCAACACGGTCCGTGAGGCCGTCCGCGCGCTCGCGCACAACGGCCTGCTGGACATCCGCCAGGGCTCCGGCACCTACGTGGTGGCTACCAGTGAGCTGGCGGGCGTGATGCACCGCCGCTTCGCCGGCGCCGACCCGGACCACATCGCCGAGCTGCGCCGCACCCTGGAGTCGAGCGCCGCCCGGCTGGCGGCCGAGCGGCGCACCGAGCGGGACCTCAAGCAGCTGGACGCCCTCCTCCTGCGCCGTGCGGAGGCGTGGGAGTCCGGGGACGCGGAGGCGTTCGTGACCGCCGACGCGACCTTCCACCTTGCCGTGGTGGCCGCGTCGCACAACGACGTGATGACCGCGATGTACGCGGACCTGGGCGAGGTGCTGCGGGACTGGCTGCGCGGTGACGTCGGCGAGGAGCTCACGCCGGAGGCGTACATGGACCACACGGCGCTGGTGGACGCGATCCGCGCGGGCGACGCCGACGCGGCGGGCGCAGCGGCGGCGAGCTATCCGCGCATGTGCGGTCCGGGGCGCCCGCGGTCCGTCGGTCGCTGAGGCCTGCTCACCTCTGGTGGGTGACCCACGCCGAGCGCACCGCCTCCCAGCACCGCCCGGCCAGCCGTACGGTCATCGCGGGCCCCGCCTCGGCCGGGGCGGTGTCGGTGTCGATGTCCCACCACTGGGCGCACTCGACGTGCAGGCTCACGTGATCGGTGTCCGGATAAGGGTTGTGGCAGTACGCGACGACATGGGCGCCGGTGACAAGGACCCGGCACTCGGAGCCGAAGGGCGCCGGGTCGGCGGACTTTCCGGCGTCCTCGCGCGCGTGCGAGGCGGTGTGCTTCCCGTGCGGCGGCATGGCGTCGTACGGCAGGACCGTCACCAGGGCGAGCGAGAGGAAGGCCGGGGCGAAGCGGTGGGACAAGCGCACAAGGGAACCTCCTCGGCCGTGCGGCGTGCGGGGCGGTGCGTTGCTCCCAGCGTGTGTCCCGGACGGCCCGGCACGCCCGGTCAGGTACTCCGAACGGGCTACGCCCCGCTCCCCGCGCACAGCGGGAAACGGGGCGTCGGCCCCGTACGAGCGGGCGATGCGGGCGCGTAAGCGATTGCGCAATCGCTTACGCGGGGCCAGAGCGCACGTTCACGCGCTCCACGGCGTACGCGCGGGCCTGCTCAGGCGCCGATGGCGTGAAGTCCGCCGTCCACGTGGATGATCTCGCCGGTGGTCTTCGGGAACCAGTCACTGAGCAGCGCCACGACACCGCGGCCGGCCGGCTCCGGATCCTTCAGGTCCCACTCCAGCGGGGACCGGGAGTCCCAGACGGAGGCCAGCTCGCTGAAGCCCGGGATGGACTTGGCGGCCATGGAGCCGAGCGGGCCCGCGGAGATGAGGTTGCAGCGGATGTTCTGCTTGCCCAGGTCGCGCGCCATGTAGCGGCTGGTCGCCTCCAGGGCGGCCTTGGCCGGGCCCATCCAGTCGTACTGCGGCCAGGCGAACTGGGCGTCGAAGGTGAGGCCGACGACCGAGCCGCCGTTCTGCATCAGCGGCAGGCAGGCCGTGGTCAGCGACTTCAGCGAGTACGCCGAGACATGCATGGCGGTGGCCACGGACTCGAACGGCGTGTTGAGGAAGTTGCCGCCGAGCGCGTCCTGCGGCGCGAAGCCGATGGAGTGCACGACGCCGTCGAGGCCGCCCAGCTCCTCGCCGACGATGTCGGCCAGCCGGCTGAGGTGCTCGTCGTTGGTGACGTCCAGCTCGATGACCTTGGTGGGCTTCGGCAGCTTCTTGGCGACGCGCTCGGTCAGCGTGGGGCGCGGGAACGCGGTCAGGATGATCTCCGCGCCCTCCTCCTGGGCCAGTTTGGCCGTGTGGAAGGCGATGGAGGACTCCGTCAGCACACCGGTGATCAGGACGCGCTTGCCCTCGAGAATTCCGCTCATGGTGATCAGTGACCCATTCCCAGTCCGCCGTCAACGGGGATGACGGCTCCAGTGATGTACGAGGCGTCGTCCGAGGCGAGGAACCGCACCGTCGCGGCGATCTCCTCCGGCTGCGCGTAACGGCCGAGCGGCACCTGCGAGACGATGTTCTGGCGCTGCTCGTCGGTGAGCACCTTGGTCATGTCGGTGTCGACGAAACCGGGCGCGACGACGTTGAAGGTGATGTTGCGTGAGCCCAGCTCACGGGCGAGGGAGCGCGCGAAGCCGACCAGGCCGGCCTTGGAGGCGGCGTAGTTGGCCTGCCCCGCCGAGCCGAGCAGTCCGACGACCGAGGAGATCAGCACCACGCGGCCCTTCTTGGCGCGCAGCATGCCGCGGTTGGCGCGCTTGACGACGCGGAAGGTGCCGGTCAGGTTGGTCTCGACGACGGAGGTGAAGTCCTCCTCGGACATCCGCATGAGAAGCTGGTCCCGTGTGACGCCGGCGTTGGCGACGAGGACCTCGACCGGGCCGTGCTGGGCCTCGATCTCCTTGTAGGCCTGCTCCACCTGCTCGGTGTCGGTGATGTCGCACTTGACCGCGAGGCAGCCCAATTCCTTCAGGGCGGCCGGCGGCTCACCCGAGCGGTACGTGATCGCGACCTTGTCGCCGGCGTCGGCGAACGCGCGGGCGATGGCGAGGCCGATGCCCCGGTTGCCTCCAGTGACGAGAACCGAGCGGCTCAACGGATCACCCTTTCGTTAGCGGTCTGGAACCCCTGCAGGACAGGCGCCTACGTCGAAAACCTATCGGTCCGGCCCACCGCGCGGACAATCGGGCACCGACAGTGGCGTAGGGGACTCACTGTCGGGTCCCTACAGAAGCGTCCGCCGTGGGGACGGTCGCGGACGCGTGGGTCCGGCCACCGGACGCAAAGGTGTGGTCCCTGCCCCCGCCCGCGCGACATGATCGGACCCGACAGGCCACGACAGCAGGGAGACCTCCGTGCCTCATTCCATCGACGAAGCCTTCACGGCACTGCCGCTGCGGGCCCTGGCCGACGCCGCGCTGGCACGCGCGCGGTCGCTCGGGGCCGAGCACGCCGACTTCCGGCTCGAGCGGGTGCGCAGTGCCGCCTGGCGACTCAGGGACGGCAAGCCCGCCGGGTCCTCGGACACCACCGACCTGGGGTACGCGGTGCGGGTCGTGCACGGCGGGACCTGGGGGTTCGCCTCGGGTGTCGATCTGACCCAGGACGCCGCCGCCAAGGTCGCGTCGCTGGCCGTGGCGATGGCAAAGCTGTCGGCGCAGGTGATCAAGGCGGCGGGGTCCGATGAGCAGGTGGAGTTGGCGGACGAGCCGGTGCACGCGGGGAAGACCTGGGTCTCGTCGTACGAGATCGATCCCTTCACCGTGCCCGACGAGGAGA
Source organism: Streptomyces sp. NPDC051104 (assembly GCF_040682835.1). Lineage (NCBI taxonomy): Bacteria > Bacillati > Actinomycetota > Actinomycetes > Kitasatosporales > Streptomycetaceae > Streptomyces > Streptomyces sp. NPDC051104. The sequence continues at coordinate 6,258 of NZ_JBFBBS010000038.1, forward strand.
AGACGGGTCTGCTCGCCGAGTGGAGCGGGCGGCTGCTCGCGGCCGACGGGGTCAACCACGTCGACGCCTCGCTGCTGACTGTCCACGAGAACAAGTTCTACGCAGACACGGCGGGGACCGTGACCACCCAGCAGCGCGTGCGGCTGCATCCGCAGCTGACCGCCGTGTCGGTGGACGAGTCCACCGGTGAGTTCGACTCCATGCGCACCCTCGCGCCGCCGGTCGGGCGCGGGTGGGAGTACCTGACGGGCACCGGCTGGGACTGGGACTCGGAGCTGGAACAGATCCCGGGGCTGCTCGCCGAGAAGATGCGCGCGCCGAGCGTCGAGGCCGGGGTGTACGACCTGGTCGTCGACCCGTCCAACCTGTGGCTGACCATCCACGAGTCCATCGGGCACGCCACCGAACTGGACCGGGCCCTCGGCTACGAGGCCGCGTACGCCGGCACCTCCTTCGCCACCTTCGACCAGCTCGGCAAGCTGAGGTACGGCTCCGAGCTGATGAACGTCACCGGCGACCGCACCGCCGAGCACGGGCTCGCAACGATCGGGTACGACGACGAGGGCGTGGCGGCGCAGAGCTGGTCACTCGTCAAGGACGGGACGCTGGTCGGCTACCAGCTGGACCGGCGCATCGCGAGGCTCACCGGTTTCGAGCGGTCCAACGGGTGCGCGTACGCCGACTCCCCCGCGCACGTACCGGTGCAGCGCATGGCCAACGTGTCGCTGCAGCCGGACCCGGCCGGGCTGTCGACGGAGGATCTCATCGGGGGCGTGGACCGGGGCATCTACGTCGTCGGGGACCGCTCCTGGTCCATCGACATGCAGCGCTACAACTTCCAGTTCACCGGGCAGCGGTTCTTCAGGATCGAGAACGGGCGGATCACCGGTCAGCTGCGGGATGTCGCCTACCAGGCGACGACGACGGACTTCTGGGGCTCCATGGCGGCCGTCGGCGGCCCCCAGACATATGTCCTCGGCGGCGCCTTCAACTGCGGCAAGGCCCAGCCGGGCCAGGTCGCGTCCGTCTCGCACGGCTGCCCGTCCGCTCTCTTCAGGGGCGTCAACATTCTGAACACCACGCAGGAGGCCGGTCGATGAGCGCCCGTACGAACAAGCCGCACGAGATCGTCGAGCGTGCTCTCGAGCTGTCCCGCGCGGACGGGTGTGTCGTCATCGCCGACGAGCACTCCACCACCAATCTGCGGTGGGCGGGCAACGCGCTGACCACGAACGGTGTCACGCGCGGGCGCACCCTCACCGTCGTCGCGACCGTCGACGGCAAGGAGGGCACGGCCTCCGGGGTCGTCTCCCGCTCGGCGGTCACCGCGGACGAGCTGGAGCCGCTGGTCCGGGCCGCGGAGGCCGCCGCGCGCGGCGCCGGGCCGGCCGAGGACGCGCAGCCGCTGGTCACGGGCGTGGCCGAGTCGCCGGACTTCACGGACGCGCCCGCCGAGACCTCCTCCACCGTCTTCACGGACTTCGCGCCGGCGCTCGGAGAGTCGTTCGCCCGAGCCCGTGCGGGCGGGCGCGAACTGTACGGCTTCGCCAACCACGAGCTCGTGTCGACGTACCTGGGCACGTCGACAGGGCTGCGGCTGCGCCACGACCAGCCGAACGGCACGCTGGAGCTGAACGCCAAGTCGCCCGACCGTACGCGTTCGGCGTGGGCGGGGCGTTCGACCCGCGACTTCAAGGACGTCGACCCGGCGGCGCTGGACGCGGAGCTGGCCCAGCGGCTGGCGTGGGCGGAGCGCAGGATCGAGCTGCCCGCGGGCCGCTACGAGACACTGCTGCCCCCGACGGCGGTCGCGGACCTGCTGATCTACCAGCTGTGGTCGGCGTCGGCCCGGGACGCGGCCGAGGGCCGTACGGTCTTCAGCAAGCCCGGCGGCGGCACCCGCATCGGTGAGAAGCTCTCCGAGCTGCCGCTGACCCTGCGCAGCGATCCGAACGAGCCCGGTCTGGAGACACCGCCCTTCGTGGTCGCGCACGCCTCCGGCGACGACATGTCGGTGTTCGACAACGGGCTGCCGGTGCAGGCCACCGAGTGGATCGGCGACGGCGAGCTGAAGCACCTGACGACCACCCGGCACACCGCGGCCCTGACCGGTCTGCCGCTCGCACCCGCGATCGGGAACCTGATCCTGGACGGGGGCTCCGACCGCTCCCTGGAGGAGATGGTCTCCGACACCGAGCGCGGGCTGCTGCTGACCTGCCTGTGGTACATCCGCGAGGTGGATCCGGCCACCCTGCTGCTCACCGGCCTGACCCGGGACGGCGTCTACCTGGTCGAGAACGGCGAGGTCGTCGGCGAGGTCAACAACTTCCGGTTCAACGAGTCCCCGGTCGACCTGCTGGGCCGCGCCACCGAGGCCGGCCGCACGGAGAAGACCCTGCCGCGCGAATGGAGCGACTGGTTCACCCGGGCCGCGATGCCGCCGCTTCGGGTGCCGGACTTCAACATGAGCTCGGTCAGCCAGGGCGTGTGACTCCCTGGGGCACGCAGGGCAGGAGGGAGGGGCGGTCCCGTCATGGGCCCGCCCCTTCGCCGTACCGTCATGCCCGCTGTCTGCTGCCCCTGCGTGTCATGTACGCCATCTCGCCGATGAAGACGAGGAGGACCGCCGCGGCGAGCTGGAGGGCGTGGCGGCCCCAGTCGATGCCCGGGGTGGCGGCGATGCCGATGGCGCGGGCGACGGCGTTCCCGACGAGGCCGCCGATCGTGCCCAGGAGGGTGGTCAGCCACAGCGGGCTGTGCTGCCTGCCCGGCAGGATGAGCTTGGCCAGCAGGCCCAGCACGAATCCGACGATGATCGCCCACAACCAGCCCATGACTGCCTCCTCGACTCCTCGCACGGTTGTACGGCTCGACGTGAGACGTGAGCAGTACGCCCAGTCTCGGACCGCCCGCCGTACGGCGCACGCCCGGATCACCCGTACGCGGGGTGCGCGCCGCGTACGCGCAGGCAGGAGCCGCCCCGGTCTCGATGGCGGCGGGGGCGCGGCGTAACGTGGTGAGTGTTCGGGCTCGGGTCCTGACCGGCTACGGGGCAGGTACGGGCCGGGGAGAGTCCGGGACAGGCGGGTGGTGCGGTGTGATGCGGAAGCGGAGCAGCAGCGACAGCAACGCCCAGGTGTTCCGGATCACGGGCGCCCGGCAGGGGCTCGAGGCGGACGTGCGCGGCCGGCAGCGCCGCTATGTCGTGTCGATGAGCATCCGCACGGTGTCGGTGATCCTCGCGGCCACCCTGTGGAACGTGGAGCGGCCCGTCGCGATCATCGCGCTGGTGCTCGGCGGCGTGCTGCCCTACATCGCCGTGGTCATCGCCAATGCCGGGCGTGAGAACGCGCCGTCACTGCCGTCGACGTTCATCGACGTCCCGGTGCATCCGATGATCGCGCCGCCGGCGGCGGACGCCTCGAAGGAATCCGGCCAGGACGACGCCACGGCGGAGCCGGCGGCGGGAGTCCCGAGCGAACCACGCGAGCGGACCTGACCACGGCGGATGCCGGGCAAGCGGAATCGCACCCAGCGCCAAGCTCAGGAAAAGCTCAGATCAATCATGTTGTTCCGGTGCCGGGTACTGGGTTACCCGTGACATACTTCGTACGCGCTCCGCATCCCCCGTCGGAGCGACAGACCGACGCCGGGCAGCTCCCCCCGTGGCTGCTCGGCGTCGCCTTGTTTGCCGTGGCTGTGAGACGAAGCTGTGACTGACGAAACCCCGATCTGCTCCGCCAAGGGCTGCCGTGCCGACGCCGTGTGGGTGCTGGCGTGGAACAACCCGAAGATCCACACGCCGGAGCGCCGCAAGACGTGGCTGGCGTGCAAGGAGCACCGGGAGCATCTGTCCCAGTTCCTCGGTGTGCGGGGGTTCCTGAAGGACGTCGTCAAGCTGGAGGACTGGGAAGCGCCCGAAGGCGCCTGACACCCCAGCAGGCCCTAACCCCCGATCGCCGACATCGGCCGGTCCGGCTGGACGAACGACGGGTCGTCCAGTCCCGCGCCCGCCTTCTTGCCCCACATCGCGAGCCGCCAGATGCGGGCGATCTCCTCGTCCGGAGCGCCGGAGCGGAGTGCGCCGCGCAGGTCGGTCTCCTCGGTGGCGAACAGGCAGGTGCGTATCTGGCCGTCGGCCGTCAGGCGGGTGCGGTCGCAGGCCGCGCAGAACGGGCGGGTGACGGAGGCGATGACGCCGACGCGGTGCGGACCGCCGTCGACCAGCCAGCGTTCGGCCGGGGCCGAGCCGCGCTCCCCGGCGCCCTCGGGGGTCAGCTCGAAGCGGGCGCGCAGCGAGGCGAGGATGTCCCCGGCGGTGACCATGCCTTCGCGCTTCCAGCCGTGCTGGGCGTCCAGTGGCATCTGCTCGATGAAGCGCAGCTCGTAGTCGTGCTCGATCGCCCAGGCGAGCAGGTCCGGGGCCTCGTCGGAGTTCAGGCCCGGCATGAGGACCGCGTTGACCTTGACCGGGGTCAGGCCGGCCTCCCTGGCGGCCGTCAGGCCGTGGAGGACGTCCTTGTGGCGGTCCCTGCGGGTGAGGGTCTTGAAGACGTCCGGGCGCAGGGTGTCCAGCGAGACGTTCACCCGGTCCAGGCCCGCCGCCTTCAGGGCCGCCGCCGTGCGTCCGAGGCCGATGCCGTTGGTGGTGAGGGACATCTGGGGGCGGGGCCGGAGGGCCGCGACGCGCTCCACGATGCCGACCAGACCGGGGCGCAGCAGCGGCTCGCCGCCGGTGAAGCGGACCTCCTCGATGCCCAGTGAGGTGACCGCGACGTCGATCAGGCGGACGATCTCGTCGTCCGTGAGCAGGTCGGCCTTGGCCAGCCACTGCAGGCCCTCCTCGGGCATGCAGTACGTGCAGCGCAGATTGCACCGGTCGGTCAGCGAGACCCTGAGGTCAGTGGCCACCCGGCCGTAGGTGTCGATGAGCACGTGGCCCCCTCCCTCGTCGCGGATCACACATTCTCCGTCACCTGCACCATCACCTGAGAGCCTACGTGACGCCACCGACAACGACAGCGGCCCGTTCCCACGAGGGACGACGCGGCCGCGTCGTAGGACCCTACGATCCTGACGACGCGGCCGTCGGCGAGTAGCGGATCTCAGTGCGCCCCGGTGCCGGTCAGCGACCGCACCTCCAGTTCGGCGTACTTGCCGGCGTCGGGCTCCTCCTTCGACAGGAGGGTGCCCAGCCAGCCCAGCAGGAAGCCGACCGGGATGGAGATGATGCCCGGGTTCTCCAGCGGGAACCATTGGAAGTCGGCGTCCGGGAACATCGACGTCGGCTTGCCCGAGACCACCGGCGAGAACAGCACCAGGCCGACGGCGGTGACCAGGCCGCCGTAGATCGACCACAGGGCACCGGAGGTGGTGAAACGCTTCCAGAAAAGGCTGTAGAGGATCGTCGGCAGGTTGGCGGAGGCGGCGACCGCGAAGGCCAGGGCGACCAGGCCGGCGACGTTCAGGTCACGGGCCAGGGCGCCGAGGACGATGGACACGGCACCGATGCCGACCGTCGCCCAGCGGGCCGCGCTCACCTCCTGCTTCTCGGTGGCGGTGCCCTTCTTGATGACGTTGGCGTAGATGTCGTGCGCGAACGACGAGGAGGATGCCAGGGTCAGGCCGGCCACGACCGCGAGGATGGTGGCGAAGGCGACCGCGGAGATGGTGGCCAGCAGGATCGCGCCCCCGTTGGAGTCCACCCCGCCGAGGTGGAGGGCCAGCAGCGGGGCCGCCGTGTTGCCCGCCTTGTTGGAGGCGATGATCTCGTCCGGTTTGATCAGCGCGGCGGCGCCGAAACCGAGGGCGAGGGTCATCAGGTAGAAGGCACCGATGAGGCCGATCGCCCAGTTCACGGACTTCCGGGCGGCCTTGGCGGTGGGCACGGTGTAGAAGCGGATCAGAATGTGCGGCAGGCCGGCGGTGCCGAGGACCAGGGCGATGCCGAGGGAGATGAAGTCCAGCTTGGTGGTACCGGTGGCGCCGTACTTCAGGCCGGGTTCCAGGAAGGCCGAGCCCTTGCCGCTGTTGGCGGCGGCCTTGCCGAGCAGGTCGGAGATGTTGAAGTGGAACTTCAGCAGCACCAGGAAGGTCAGCAGCAGGGCGCCCGCGATCAGCAGCACGGCCTTGACCATCTGCACCCAGGTGGTGCCCTTCATACCGCCGATCGTGACGTACACGATCATCAGCACGCCGACCAGGGCCACGATGCCGATCTTGCCGCCGTCGCTGGTGATGCCCAGCAGCAGGGAGACGAGGACTCCCGCACCCGCCATCTGGGCCAGCAGGTAGAAGATCGACACGACGATCGTGGAGGTGCCGGCGGCGGTGCGGACCGGGCGCTGGCGCATGCGGTAGGCGAGGACGTCGCCCATGGTGTAGCGGCCGGAGTTGCGCAACGGCTCGGCGACCAGGAGCAGGGCGACGAGCCAGGCGACCAGGAACCCGATGGAGTACAGGAAGCCGTCGTAGCCGAAGAGGGCGATGGCACCCGCGATGCCCAGGAAGGACGCCGCGGACATGTAGTCGCCGGACACGGCGAGGCCGTTCTGGAAGGCGGTGAACTGGCGTCCGCCCGCGTAGAAGTCGGCGGCGTCCTTGGTCTGGCGGCCCGCCCAGACGGTGATGACGAGGGTCGCGGCGACGAACACCGCGAACAGGGTGATGATCAGCGGCCGGTGCTTGCTCGCCTCACCGGCGGCCAGGACGAGCGCGGGGCTCATGCGCGGCCCTCCATCCGGGACTTGATGGCCTCGGCCTTGAGGTCGAGCTTGGCTGCGGCGTGCCGTGCGTACCACCAGGCGATCAGGAACGTGGTGAGGAACTGGGCGAGGCCGAGCACGAGGGCGACGTTGACGTTGCCGAAGAGCTTGGTGCCCATGAAATCGCCGGCGTAGTTCGACAGCAGGACGTAGGCCAGGTACCAGGCGATGAACGCCACGGTCAGCGGGAAGGCGAACGAGCGGTGGGAGCGGCGCAGTTCGGCGAATTCGGCGCTCTGTTGCACCGCGCCGAACTCCTCGGCGGACGGCAGGACGTGTTCGGTCCTGGAGGGGGGAGGTGCGTCGGTGGCCACGGTGTCTCCTCGGCGTTGCGGGTGGGGTGACGGCAATCACGTAACCGGTTGCGACCGTAGCGCTCCGGAATGTGATCTGACAGGGGCCCTCGGCCGTGTGCGGGCTCCCTGCCCTGGGTCACGGCGCCGCGCGGGGGCCGGTTCAACTCCCTTTTTTTCTTTCGCTTGAACTTGTTGCTGGCCGACCGGGGCGGCGGATAGCTTCACCCTGCACCACTCGTCATGTACCTGTCGGTCACGTCATCCGTGTCCGGCAGGTTCACGTTTTCCGGATGATGTGGAGACCCCATGGCTCATCGCCGTCTCAGACGCCGCCTCGCCCTGGCCGTACCGGTCGTGCTGTCGCTCACCGCCTCGCTTGGCTTCCTGCCGGGTGCCGCGTCGGCCGCCCCGCGCACCGCCACCACCGCCCAGACCGCCGACGGGCAGGAATTCGCCTACGTCGTCAACACCCGGACGGACCGTCACACGCTGTCGACGGTGCGGCAGGCGATAGCCGCGGCCGGCGGCACGATCGTGGTGACCTACGACGAGATCGGCGTGATCGTCGCGCACTCCGCCAATCCGGACTTCGCCCGCACCCTCCGCGCCGTCCGTGGAGTGCAGTCCGCGGGCGCGACCCGGACCGCCCCGCTGACGGCCGCCGGCACGACGGACGAGGGCGCCGCACAGTACCTGACGAAGGCGGAGGCGGCGAAGATCACGAAGTCCTCGGCGACCGCGGACGGCAGTGAGCCCCTCGAGGCCGACCAGTGGGACCTGCGCGCGATAGGCGCCGACAAGGCCGCGAAGATCAACCCGGGCAGCCGCAACGTCACGGTCGCCGTCATCGACACCGGTGTCGACGACACGCACCCGGACCTCGCGCCGAACTTCTCCGCGTCGCAGTCCGCGAACTGCGTCGGCGGCAAGGCGGACACCACGTACGGCGCCTGGCGGCCGGCGAAGCCCGAGCACTACCACGGCACCCATGTCGCCGGCGAGATCGCGGCGGCCCGCAACGGCATCGGCGTCGCCGGTGTCGCCCCGAACGTCAAGGTCTCCGCCATCAAGGTGGCCGACCCGGTCAACGAGCTCTTCTACCCCGAGAGCGTCGTCTGCGCGTTCGTGTTCGCCGCCGATCACGGCGTCGAGATCACGAACAACAGCTACTACGTGGACCCGTGGCTGTACAACTGCATGGACGACCCGGACCAGCGGGCCATCGTCGACGCTGTCAACCGGGCCCAGCTGTACGCCCAGCGCAAGGGCACCCTCAACGTCGCCTCGGCGGGCAATTCCAACGACGACCTGGACTCCCACGCCCTGGTCGACGATTCCAGCCCCGACGACTCGACCGCGGTGACCCGCACGGTCGACCCGCACGAGTGCTTCGACGTGCCGACCCAGCTGCCGGGCGTCGTCACGGTGAGCGCGACGGGAGTCACCAACGCCAAGTCCTACTACTCCAGTTACGGCGACGGCGTGATCGACGTGGCGGGCCCGGGCGGAGACAAGTACCAGATCCCGGACACGCCGTCGAAGAACGGGCGCATCCTCTCCACGATGCCGAACGACCAGTACGGCTTCCTGCAGGGCACGTCGATGGCGTCGCCGCACGTCGCGGGCGTGGCCGCGCTGCTGAAGTCGGCGCACCCGTGGGCGACCCCGGCCCAGCTCCAGGCGCTCCTCAAGGCGCAGGCGGACAACCCGGGCTGCCCGACCGCCCCCTACGACGGCGACGGCGACGGGGTCATGGACGCGACCTGCGTGGGCGGCAAGCGCGTGAACGGGTTCTACGGCTTCGGCGTCGTCAACGCCCTACGAGCGGTGAAGTGACGTGGAGGGGCCGGGTCCTGTCCGGCCCCCTTCCCCATGTTGATCAAGTACACCCTGCATAGTGCCCTCATGACCGATACGAACATGGCGTGGGCGGCACTCGGCGGGGATCCCGCGCTGGTGCCGAGGATCTCGACCGTCGTACGGGAGGGTGCGCTGCCCTCGCGGCTTGCCGTACGGGAGGTGGCGCGGGCCTGCGTCGGGGTGTGCGCGCTGGCCGCCGCCGAGTGGGGCGCCCGGCGGGCCGGGCTGCCGGCCGTGCCCGAGGTGCGGGTCGACGACGGGGCTGTGGCCACCGCCTTCCACAGCGAGCGGCATCTGCTGGTCGACGGCCGCGAACCGGTCAACTTCGGGCCGCTTTCGCGGTTCTGGCGCACGGCGGACGGTTGGGTGCGCACGCACGCGAACTATCCGCACCACCGCAAGCGGCTGCTGGGTACCCTGGGGCTGGCCGCGGACGCGTCCGTGGAGACCGTGGCCGCCGCACTCGCCGAGCGGTCGTCCCTCGAGGTGGAGGAGAGTGTGTACGCGGCCGGGGGGCTCGCGGTCGCGCTGCGCACGCCCGGGGAGTGGGCGGCGCACGAACAGGGGCGGACGATCGCCGCACACCCGCTGGTGGGTCGTGAGCGGCTCGACGAGGCACCCGTACGCCCGGTCGTGCCGCTCGACGGCGAGCCGCTGCTGCCCGCCGCGGGCCTCCGCGTCCTGGACCTCACCCGGGTCATCGCGGGTCCGGTGGCCACCCGGACCCTGGCGCTGCTCGGCGGGGACGTCCTGCGGATCGACGCTCCGCAGCTTCCGGAACTCCCCGACCAGCACGCCGACATGGACATCGGCAAGCGGTCCGCCGTGCTCGACCTGCGGGCGTCCGCGGACCGCCGGACCTTCGAGGAACTGCTCACGGAGGCGGACGTGGTCGTCGCGGGCTACCGGCCCGGCGCACTCGACCGGTTCGGGCTCTCCGCCGAGCAACTGGCCGAGCGCCGGCCCGGCCTGGTCGTGGCGCAGGTGTCGGCGTGGGGCGCGTACGGGCCGTGGCGCGGACGGCGGGGCTTCGACAGCCTGGTGCAGGTCGCCACCGGTATAGCGGTGACCGAGGGTTCGGCCGAGCAGCCGGGCGCGCTGCCCGCGCAGGCCCTCGATCACGGCACGGGGTATCTGCTGGCCGGGGCGGTCCTGAGGTCCCTGACCGAGCAGACCGAGGAGGGCGGGACCCGGGTCGTACGGCTGGCGCTGGCGCGGACGGCGGCCTGGTTGACGGACGGGACCGCCCGGGACAAGGGGTCGGCGGAGGCGGCGTACGACGGCCCGGCCCCCTGGCTCGCGGAGACCGACAGCGCGCTGGGCCGGCTGCGCCACGCACTGCCACCGGTCCGTTTCGCGGGCGGCCCGGTCGACTGGGCGCGCCCGCCGGGCCGGTGGGGAGAGGATCCCACGCGGTGGGACGGGGCGCGGCTCGGGGGCCGAGGCACCGGGCGGTGAGCGGGGCACGCCTCGGGGACCGAGGACCGGGCGGCCGGAATCGTGTCCCTGGGCGGAATGCCGGTCCCTCAGTTGAATGACTTCGGTTGCCCTGTTCTGTGGCGACTGGCGAAGATCGTGACGTGAGCTCGATACGACCCGGCGCCGAATCCGACGGGACGGACGCCGACACGGCGTCCGCGCCCCTCGCGGTCGCCGCCCCCGTCGTCCGTCCCTCGGTCCGCCGTGCCGTCGCCGTGCTCGCCCTCGTGACGGCCGCCGCCCTGATACCGCTGCTCGGCCCCTCGGCCGCGTTGCACGGCACGGGTGAGGCGGCCGCGCCCGCTGTCGGCGGCATCGGACTGCTGCGTACGGCGCTGTTCGCGGCGCTGTGCGTATCCGTCGGCGAGCTCTTCGTCACCCGTCTGGCCCGCCGGGTGCCGGGCGCGCCCCTGGCCGAGTCGCCGCGCAGCTGGGCGCCCTGCGCGGCCGGCGCGGGTTTCGTCGCGGCGCTGGGGCTCGCCTCGGTCATCGCCACCGCCTTGCGGTGATCACCGCGACGAGGGTGTGGAGCTCGCTGCGCGGTATGCCACCGGACACGATCCTCGACCAGCTCACCACGACCGCCTACGGCCGGACCCTGCTCGCCAAGGTGCTGCTCGTGGCCGTCGTCGGCGTGCTCGCCCCGGCCGCGTGGCTGCGGCGCGCCGCCGACCCGCTCAGTGCCTGCGCCCCCGCCCGCGCGGAGGTGGTGGCGCTGGGCCCGGTCGTCGCGGTGTCGGGCCTGCTGACGGCGCTGCCGGTGCCGATCCGCTGGTCATGACCGGACGTGGCGTGGCGAGCGTGCCCCGCACCACCTTCGGTCACACCCCCGCCGCCGCCAGCAACGCCCCCGCCGCATAGGTGACCCCCATCGCCAGCGCCCCGCCCACCACGTTCCGCCCCACGGCCCGGCCCGGTTTCGCCGCGCCCAGGCGGGCGCTGCACCAGCCGGTGATGACGAGGGCCGCCAGGACGGACGCCACCGTGACCGGGAGGCGGACGCCGGCCGGTGGGAGCACGATCGCCAGCAGGGGGAGCAGCGCCCCCACCGTGAACGCCAGGAAGCTCGCCCACGCCGCGTGCCAGGGGTTCATCAGCTCGTCGGGGTCGATGCCGAGTTCCACGCGCGCGTGGGCGCGCAGTGCGTCGCGTGCCGTCAACTGCACCGCGGCCTCGCGGGCCACGTCCGGGGACAGGCCGCGCTGCTCCAGTATCTCCGCCAGTTCCTCGAGCTCGGCCTCCGGTTGCTCCCTCAGTTCCCGCCTCTCCAGGGCCAGCGCCGCCTGCTCCGAGTCCCGTTGGGTGGACACGGACACGTACTCGCCCGCCGCCATCGACATGGAGCCGGCCAGCAGCCCGGCGAGGCCGGCCGTCAGCAGCGTTCCGCGGTCCGTCGTCGCCCCGGCGACGCCGACCACCAGGCCCGCCGTGGACACGATGCCGTCGTTGGCGCCGAGCACCGCCGCCCGCAGCCAGTTCAGCCGCGCCCCGAGGGCGCCGCCGTGTGCCTCGTCGTGCGTGGGTTCCATCACACGGGGAGGATGGCACCTCATGAGGCGGACGGCACCCGGGCGCGCCCGTCACCGGCTCCCCTGACGGGACCTCAGCTACGGTGCCGTCAACTGCTGCCACAGCGCTTCAGGGTTGTGCGCCCGGCGCCAGAGACCGCGGGTCGCAGGTAGGGGCGTGAGGCTGTCAGTCGTGGCCCGTATCCTCAGTGACCATGCTCGAAGACCGTACGACCGCAGCGTCCCCGGCCGCCTGGCCGGCCGCGTATCCGGAGGGGTACGCGGTCGTCGACGTGGAGACCACCGGCCTGGCCCGGGACGACCGGATCATCTCGGCCGCCGTCTACCGGCTGGACGCGCGCGGTGAGGTCGAGGACCACTGGTACACGCTGGTCAACCCGGAGCGCGACCCGGGCCCGGTGTGGATCCACGGTCTGACGAGCGAGGCCCTCGAAGGGGCGCCCCTGTTCCAGGACATCGCCGAGGAGTTCGCGGCCCGGCTCGACGGCCGCGTGCTCGTCGCGCACAACGCGGTCTTCGACTGGCAGATGATCGCCCGGGAGTACGCGCGCGCCGAGCGCGAGGCGCCGGTCCGTCAGCGGCTGTGCACCATCGCGCTGTCGAAGGAACTGCGCCTGCCGCTGGCCAACCACAAGCTGGAGACGCTGGCCGCGCACTTCGGGGTGGTCCAGCAGCGGGCGCACCACGCGCTGGACGACGCGCGGGTGCTGGCCGAGGCGTTCCGGCCGAGTCTGCACGCCGCCGCCCGGGACGGCGTACGGTTGCCGCTGCTGGAGTGCCGCCCGCTGACGGAGTGGTCCGCCACCCCCACGGTGCCCCGCCAGTCCTCCGGGGGCTACCGCCCGAGCAGTTGGCGCCCCTCCCGCAGGCGCCCCTCCTGCCCCTACCCCAACCCGGGGCGGTACGAGGAAGGCAAGCGGCTCAAGCAGGGCATGCGGGTGGCGTTCTCCGGGGACACCTCGGTCGACCGGGAGTTGCTGGAGGACCGTGCCGTCGAGGCGGGGCTGCACGTGGCGACGAGCCTGTCCCGGCTCACCAGCCTGCTCGTCACCAACGACCCGGACTCGGGCACGTCCAAGACGGCGAAGGCGCGGGAGTACGGGACACCGGTGATCGACGAGGCCGCGTTCGGGCAACTGCTGCGGGACGTGGAGCCCGCGTCGCCGGAGTGACCCGTACCGTCGGCGGAGTGACCCGTACGGACGGGTGATTGCCGCGCGACTCGCCCGGCGCCCGCTCGCCCGCGCCGCGGCGACGGCTCACGCTGTGGCGCATGGCACGTTGCGAGGTCTGCGGAAACGACTACGGCATGACGTTCGAGGTGCACGCGCAGGGCGCGGTGCACGTCTTCGACTGTTTCGCCTGCGCCATCCACCGTATGGCGCCCATCTGCGAACACTGTCGCGTCCAGATCATCGGCCAGGGCGTCGACGTCGACGGCCACTGGTACTGCGGCGCGCACTGCGCCCGCGCGGAGGGGCAGGTGGGAATCGTCGACCGGGTCTGAGGCACCCCCGTGCGGGCGCGGCACGGTCCGAGATGTACCGTCGTGGGGTGTACCGCTTCCTGTTGTCCCGGCAGTGGGTGATCCTCACCCTCGTGGCTCTCCTGCTCATCCCCACGATGATCAGGCTGGGTTTCTGGCAGCTGCACCGTCACGACCACAGGCAGGCGCTGAACAAGCTGATCGACGAATCGCTGGCGGCGACGCCCGTGCCCGCCGAGTCGCTCACCTCGGTGGGCGGGACCGTCCGGCACGAGGACCTCTACCGCCGGGTGACCGCCAAGGGCCACTTCGACACGGCGCACGAACTGGTGGTGCGTCGCCGTACGAACGCCAACGGTGACGTCGGCTACCACGTGGTGACTCCTTTCGTGCTGAACGACGGCAGGACGCTCCTCGTCAACCGGGGCTGGATCGACTCCGCCGCCTCGCAGACCACCTTCCCGCAGATCCCGGCGCCCGCCCAGGGCGAGATCACGGTCACCGGCCGGCTGATGCAGGACGAGACGACGGCCGCGAGCGGCATCAAGAACCTCAAAGGGTTGCCCGACCGCCAGATCATGCTGATCAACAGCCAGCAGGTCGGCTCTTTGCTGCGCGACGCGGGCGACACCTCCGCCAAGGAGATGCTCGGCGGCTACGTCGAACTGGTCTCCCCCGCCCCGAAGGGCGGCAGCCCCGAGGTGATCCCGTCGCCCAAGGAGGACAGCAGCTGGATCGGCCTCGGAGACATCAATCTGCCGTACGCGGTCCAGTGGTGGCTGTTCGCGGCGGGCGTCCCCTTCGGCTGGGTGATCCTGGTCCGCCGCGAGGCCAGGGAGCGGGCGAAGGCGGCGCAGGAGACGAGCGAGGAGCCGGCACCGGCCACGGTATGACCCAGGCCGACCGCCGGCGGTCGGCCTGGCGGTCCTGCGAGTAGGGAACGTGCGGGGCGGGCGCGCGGGCGTCAGGGGGGACGGCGCGCCCGCCCGCGGGTGATCCGCCGGTCTCAGCAGCAGCGGCCCTGCGGATGGGTCTCCCGGTGCAGCGTGCGCAGCACCTCGTAGTCGCGGCGGGTGGGCACCGGAGCGAGGGGGTGGTGGCGGCGGTGCCGCTCGCGGTAACGGTCGTACTCCGCCTCCCCGGTCAGCTCACGCAGGTACCAGCGCACGGCTCCCGCCCACTGCCGGGCGTTCATGACCGGGCTGCCACCAGTGCGTCGGCTGCCTGCTCGGGCACGTCGAGATGGGATTCCACGTACGGCGCCTCGGTGGTCGGCAGTGCCCCCGGGCGATGGTGATGAACAGGAACGGGAACAGGGATCCGGCGAAGACCGGGCCCGCGCCCGAGCTCGCGAACTTGCTCACGGCGTCCGCGTGCAGCACCGGTGCGGCGACCACGACGCCGACCGCGAGCAGCCCGATGGTGCCGATCTCCATGAAGGCATACCCCGTCGGACCCGGGGGTGATCTTCTCCGGCGCGGGTGCCACGAGCATGGACAGCGCCACGCACTCACTCCCCCGGCCCACCCCCTGATTGCCCCGTCTTCCCATCGGGAACCCGCTCCCCGTGCACCCGCGGATCGAGGACTACGCACTCATCGGCGACGAACAGACCGCCGCCCTGGTCGCCCGGGACGGGTCCATCGACTGGCTGTGCCTGCCCCGCTTCGACTCGCCCGCCTGCTTCGCCAAGCTGCTCGGCACCGAGGAGCACGGCCACTGGAGGATCGCGCCCAGGGGCGTCCACCTGTACACGCGCCGCGCCTACCGTCCCGACACCCTCGTCCTCGACACCGACTGGGACACCCCGGACGGCACGGTCCGCGTCACCGACTTCATGCCCCAGCGCGACCGCGCCCCCGACGTCGTACGCGTCATCGAGGGCCTGGACGGCCGGGTCACCATGCACGGTGAGCTCCGGCTGCGCTTCGACTACGGCTCGATCGTGCCGTGGATGCGGCGGAGCGACGGTCACCGGGTGGCCGTGGCAGGACCCGACTCGGTGTGGTTGCGCAGTGAGCCCCCCGTGCGCACCTGGGGCAAGGACTTCGCCACCCGCTCCGAGTTCACGGTCGGCAAAGGGGACAAGGTCGCCTTCGTCCTGACCTGGCACCCCTCGCACGAGCCCCGCCCCGCCCTCGTCGACCGTTCGAGGCGCTGGAGCGCAGTGTCGAGGACTGGCGCGCGTGGGCGGCGCGGTGCCGTTACCGCGGCCCGCACCGGGACGTCGTGGTCCGCTCCCTGATCACCCTCAAGGCGCTCACCTACGCGCCCACCGGCGGTATCGTCGCGGCCCCCACGACCTCCCTGCCGGAGTCCCTGGGCGGCGTACGCAACTGGGACTACCGCTACAGCTGGCTGCGCGACTCCACGCTCACCCTCCAGGCCCTGCTGGCGGCCGGCTACCACGAGGAGGCCGAGGCCTGGCGTGACTGGCTGCTGCGCGCGGTCGCCGGCAACCCGGCGGACCTGCAGATCATGTACGGCATCTCGGGCGAGCGGCGGCTGCCCGAGTATGAGCTGCCCTGGCTGCCCGGTTTCCACGGCTCGGTGCCGGTCCGGGTCGGCAACGACGCGGTGAGGCAGTTCCAGCTGGACGTGTACGGCGAGGTCATCGACTCGCTGTCGGTGGCCCGCAGCGCGGGCCTGCCCGTCAGACCGCACATGTGGCGGGTGCAGTGCGCGCTGCTGGAGTTCCTGCGGACGGCCTGGCGGCAACCGGACGCGGGACTGTGGGAGGTGCGCGGGCGGCGCCGCCACTTCGTGTACTCGAAGGTGATGGCATGGGTGGCCGCCGACCGCGCCCTGCGCACCCTGGAGGAGCATCCGCACCTCGACGGCGACCTCGACGGCTGGCGGGCCATGCGGGAGGAGGTGCACCGGGAGGTGTGCGAGCGGGGCTACGACCCCGACCGGAACACGTTCACCCAGTACTACGGCTCACGGGCGCTCGACGCCTCGCTGCTGCAGATCCCGCTCGTCGGCTTCCTGCCACCGGACGACCCGCGGGTGAAAGGCACGATCGACGCGGTGCGCGCGGAGCTGTCCTGCGACGGTCTCCTGCTCCGGTACGACCTGCGGCACACGGACGTGGATCCGCTGCCGGGCGGGGAGGGCGCGTTCCTCGCGTGCTCGTTCTGGCTCGCGGACGCCCTGCGCCTCACCGGCCGCACGGACGAGGCCCGGGAGCTGTTCGAACGGCTGGTCGGGCTGTGCAACGACGTCGGTCTGCTCGCCGAGGAGTACGACCCTGTGACCGGCCGGCAGCTCGGCAACTTCCCGCAGGCGTTCAGCCATCTCGGCCTGGTGGGGACCGCCCTCGCCCTGGACTGGGGCGAGAGGGCAGGATAGGGGCCATGGATCTTGGACTGAAGGACCGGGTGTACGTCGTCACCGGGGCGACCCGCGGGCTGGGCAACGCGGCCGCGCGGGAACTCGTCGCCGACGGGGCGAAGGTGGTGATCACCGGCCGCGACGGGAAGCGGGCCGAGGAGGCCGCGGCGGAGCTGGGCGCGAACGCCGTGGGCGTGTCCGCCGACAACTCCGACCCGCAGGCGGCGGCCCGGCTGATCGCGACGGCCCGTGAGCACTTCGGCGGCTTCGACGGCATCCTCATCAGCGTCGGTGGGCCGCCGGCCGGAGGGGTCGCCGACAACACGGACGAGCAGTGGACGGCGGCGTTCGAATCGGTGTTCCTGGGCGCGGTGCGGCTGGCGCGCGGGGCCGCCGCGGAGCTGACCGAGGGCGGCGTCATCGGGTTCGTGCTGTCCGGTTCCGTGTACGAGCCGATCCCGGGGCTGACCATCTCCAACGGGCTGCGCCCCGGGCTCGCGGGCTTCGCCAAGTCGATCGCGGACGAGCTGGGCCCGCGCGGCATCCGGGTCGTCGGTCTGCTCCCGGCCCGCATCGACACCGACCGGGTGCGCGAGCTGGACGCCCTGTCCCCCGACCCGGAGGCGGCCCGCGCGGCCAACGAGTCCCGCATCCCGCTGCGCCGCTACGGCACCCCGGACGAGTTCGGCCGCACGGCCGCGTTCCTGCTGTCCCCGGCGGCGTCGTACCTGACCGGCATCATGGTCCCGGTGGACGGCGGGGCGCTCCACGGCTTCTGAGCCGCGTGCGGCCGACCCACGGCGCTCGAGCCGGTGCCGGACGCCACGCAGCTGCCCACGGCCGTCGGGCCGACGCCGGGCCCCGCGCGCAGCCGGCCGACGGTGCCCGGGTCGATGCCGAACGCCCCGCAGGCAGAGCCGCCAGGCCCGCGCGTCGCTGGCCTGGTTCGGGGCACGTCTATTCGCCGACGCCCGCCAGATCCCGTAGCCGCCGGGCCTGGGCGGCCCGTTCCGCCGCGCGCTGGGCCTCGTAGGTCCGCTCCTGCGCGCCGCGCAGCAGCGCCTTGGTCTCGATCACGGCGTCGCGGGGCGCCGCGAGCAGGGCGGTCGCCAGGTCCCGTACCGTCTCGTCGAGCTGGTCGCGCGACACGGCGATGTTCGCGAGCCCGGTGGTCACCGCTTCCTCGGCCCCGACGAAGCGGCCCGTCACGCAGATCTCCAGCGCGCGGGCATAGCCGACCAGGCCCACCAGCGGATGCGTGCCGGTGAGGTCCGGTACCAGGCCCAGGCTGGTCTCGCGCATGGCGAACTGCACGTCGTCGGCGACGACGCGCAGGTCACAGGCGAGGGCGAGCTGGAACCCCGCTCCGATCGCATGCCCCTGGACGGCGGCGACGGACACGATGTCGCTCTGCCGCCACCAGGTGAACGCCTCCTGGTACCCGGCGATGGTGGCGTCCAGCTCCGCGTCGCCGCTGCGCGCGAGGTCGATGAAGGTCGGTTCGCCCTCGATCCCCTCGGGCGTGAACATCTGACGGTCCAGCCCGGCCGAGAACGACTGACCCTCGGCGCGCAGCACGACCACGCGGACCGAACCGGGCAGCGCCCGCCCGGCCTCCGTGAGCGCCCGCCACAGACCGGGGCTCTGCGCGTTGCGCTTGGCCGGGTTGGTCAGCGTCACCGTGGCGATCGCCTCGTCGACGGTGAGCCGTACGCCGTCCTTGTCGAGTACCGGGTCGAGCGAAGCCATGGGGCGCCTCCGATGGGTGCAGTCAGCAGCGGATGCCGTGGCACGGCATCCTAAGTGACTGCACAGTAACCACCCGGCCGGATGGGGGGCACCCCAGGCCCTTGAGGCACTGGGGGACCGACCGACCGGGTGGCCACCACCGAAGCCGATGGGCCGCCCGGCGTCAGGCCGACTGGGCCTTCTTTCCCCGCGTCGCCCCGCCACGCCCTCGGAGCGTGACGCCCGACTCGCTGAGCATCCGGTGAACGAAGCCATACGAGCGGCCGGTCTCCTCGGCCAGCGCTCGGATGCTCGCACCGGAGTCGTACTTCTTCTTCAGGTCTGCCGCGAGCTTGTCGCGCGCGGCGCCGGTCACCCGGCTGCCCTTCTTCAGAGTCTCGGCCACCCGTGCCTCCTCATGGGAAGTGCGCTCTGGTCTCCTCATGATCACCCCTCCCGGGCGCGATGGCCACCCATTCGGCAAGGTCCGTGCGACAAGGTTGTGACGACAGGAGCACATCCCCACGAGTGGAATCCGGGATTCCGCCCGGTCGCATCCGTACACCCGAACGGGTTCGTCGGGGAATCACCAGGTCAGCGACGCGCGACGGCCGCGACCGCCCCACGGAGCGGCTCGGCCGTCGAATCGGTGCAGGACACACCCTGGTACGAGGAGATCTCACACAGATGATGGATCACGGATCGGCCGAATGATCCATACGCAGTGGATCAGTCGTTCGATCAAGCGCCACTGACCGCCCGGCGCGGGGCGGTCAGGCGAGCGTGACGAGGTCGGCGTAGTCCGCGCCCCACAGGTCCTCGACACCGTCCGGCAGCAGGATGATCCGCTCCGGCTGGAGCGCCTCGACCGCGCCCTCGTCGTGGGTGACGAGCACGACCGCGCCCTTGTAGGTGCGCAGCGCACCGAGGATCTCCTCGCGGCTGGCCGGGTCGAGGTTGTTGGTCGGCTCGTCGAGCAGCAGCACGTTCGCGGACGACACCACGAGCGTGGCGAGGGCGAGGCGGGTCTTCTCGCCGCCGGAGAGGACACCGGCGGGCTTGTCGACGTCATCACCGGAGAACAGGAAAGAGCCGAGCACCTTGCGGACCTCGACCAGGTCCATGTCGGGCGCGGCGGAGCGCATGTTCTCCAGCACCGTGCGGTCCGGGTCGAGGGTCTCGTGCTCCTGGGCGTAGTAGCCGAGCTTGAGACCGTGCCCGGGGACGACCTTGCCGGTGTCCGGCTGCTCGACGCCCGCGAGCAGGCGCAGCAGGGTGGTCTTGCCCGCGCCGTTGAGGCCCAGGATGACGACCCGGGAGCCCTTGTCGATGGCCAGGTCGACTTCGGTGAAGATCTCCAGTGAGCCGTACGACTTCGACAGCCCCTCGGCCATCAGCGGGGTCCTTCCGCAGGGGGCCGGCTCGGGGAAGCGGAGCTTGGCCACTTTGTCCTGCTGGCGGACCTCGTCCAGGCCGGCCAGCAGCTTCTCGGCGCGGCGGGCCATGTTCTGCGCGGCGACCGTCTTGGTGGCCTTGGCGCGCATCTTGTCGGCCTGGGCGTTGAGCGCGGCGGCCTTCTTCTCGGCGTTGGCGCGCTCCCGCTTGCGGCGCTTCTCGTCGGCCTCGCGCTGCTGCTGGTAGAGCTTCCAGCCCATGTTGTAGACGTCGATCTGGGCGCGGTTGGCGTCCAGGTAGAACACCTTGTTGACGACCGTCTCGACCAGGTCGACGTCGTGCGAGATGACGATGAAGCCGCCGCGGTAGGTCTTCAGGTAGTCGCGCAGCCAGATGATCGAGTCCGCGTCGAGGTGGTTGGTCGGCTCGTCGAGCAGCAGGGTGTCCGCGTCGGAGAACAGGATGCGCGCCAGCTCGATACGGCGGCGCTGACCTCCGGAGAGCGTGTGCAGGGGCTGGCTGAGCACCCGGTCGGGCAGGTTGAGCGCGGCGGCGATGGTGGCGGCCTCGGCCTCGGCGGAGTACCCGCCCTTGGTGAGGAACTCGGTCTCCTGGCGCTCGTACTGCCGAAGGGCCTTCTCGCGGGTGGACCCCTTGCCGGTGGCGATGCGCTGCTCGTTCTCCCGCATCTTGCGGATCAGGACGTCCAGGCCGCGCGCGGAGAGGATGCGGTCGCGGGCGAGGACATCGAGGTCGCCGGTGCGCGGGTCCTGCGGGAGGTAGCCGACCTCACCGGAGCGGGTGACGGTGCCCGCGGCGGGGATGCCGTCGCCGGCGAGGACCTTGGTGAGGGTGGTCTTCCCGGCGCCGTTGCGGCCGACGAGGCCGATGCGGTCGCCCTTGGTGACGCGGAAGGTGGCGTTCTCGATGAGGATGCGGGCACCGGCGCGCAGCTCGATGCCGGAGGCGGAGATCACGGACAGACTCCTGGGCTGGGGGTCCCCCCTGCTCGAGCGGAGTCGAGAGCTTGGGGGAGGGTGGCGGGATGGGCGGCTGAGGACGTTCCCGCCGTCTAATGCGCGAGGAGAATGGCCATGGGCCCCAGTCTAACGGGGCAGTGCAAGCACTATTTCCGTACGCGGCGTCCCGGGCTGTGACGCCCGTCTTCGCGGCAGCGTGACGGCGGTGGTGTGACGTTCACTACGCGGCGCGGAGGGTACGCGCGGGCGCGGCACACGGGGGTGCGACGCGGCCGGTGCGTCCCCCGTTCGGGCCACGGCCCGACGTCGTGCCGTGAGGCGGTGCCAGGCTGGCACTCCCGGCGCCCGGCCCTGTCGTCGAACTCCCGTCGTCCGCAGCGTTGTCAGTGGCCGGTGCCAGACTGAGCGACAGGCCGGGATTCGGGCCGGACACCGAAGGGAGTGACGGCGATGGCGGGCATGGACGGCAGGCGGCCGAGCATCTGCCCGGCGCTGCTGTACGCGGACGCGAAGGCGGCGATCAGGCAGCTCACGGAGGCCTTCGGTTTCACGGAGCTGTCGGTGTACGAGGGTGAGGACGGATCGGTGCTGCACGCCGAGTTGGTGCAGGGCAACGGCGTGGTGATGGTGGGTTCGAAGGGCCGCGGCGGCCTCTTCGACGAGGCGATGAGGGGGGCGGGTCCCTGCGGGGTGTACGTCGTGGTGGACGACGTCGACGCACATCACCAGCGGGCCGTGGAGCACGGCGCGGAGATCCTGATGCCCCCGACGGACCAGGACTACGGGTCGCGGGACTACATGGCCCGGGACGCCGAGGGCAACATCTGGAGTTTCGGCACGTACGTCCCCGAGACAGCCGTCTGACGACCGCGGTTCGAGGGGGTCATCTGCCTCCGGTGTGGACCTGGAAGGCGGCTCGGCGCACGGCCTTGGCGAGCGCCGGGTCCGGGTGGGCGGCGGCGAGCGCGACCAGGACCTGGACGGTGCGGGGGTGTCCGACCGCGCGCACCTCGTCGAGCAGCGCGGGCACGGTGGCCTGCACGGCGGACTCCAGGTGGCGGACCAGGAGCGGGGCCTCACCGTGGTCGGCGGCGGCGGCGGCGGTGTCGACCCACAGCCAGGTTGCCTCCTCGCGGGTGAGCACCTCGTGGGCGTCCTCCGGGTCGGCGCCGTCGTGCTCGGCGAGCCAGAGCAGGGCGTAGGGGCGCAGCGTGGTCTCCTCGGCGGCGCGGCGCACCTCGGGTTCGGCGGGCGCGCCGACCACGCGCAGCGCCTCGAAGGCCAGACCGCGCAGCAGGGCGTCCTCGCCGCGGGCGGCACCGAGGAGTTCGGTGACGGCGCTGCCGACAGGGCGGGCGGCCAGCCAGGCGCGGTACTCGGCGCGTGCCGCGTTCGGGCGGAGCTGGGCGCAGCCGCGGAGCATGTCCTCGGCGTTCTGCTCGATGTTTCCGGCGGGGCTCTGCGCGGCGACGCAGATCTGCTCCAGCTTGACCCACACCGCCCAGCTGCCGAGCGGGGTGAGGGTGGCCTGCCCGTCGGCGCAGGTGAGGGCGCCGACGTAGGCGAGCGCGTCGAGGGCCCAGGCGAGCAGGGGGGCCAGCTCGGACTCGTCGGCGGAGTCCGGGACCGGCGGCACGACAGGCTCGGGCCGGGGTCCGTAGGGGACCTCGCAGCGCTCGGTGCGCAGTTCGGTGACCCGCTGCTGGAGCAGGTCGAGGAGCTGCTCGACGGGGACGGGCCCGGCGGACAGCTGGAGGAAGGAGAGCACCTGGGGCATGGCCGAGACGACCTCGGCGACGGCGGCGTGCTCTCGGTCCGCCGGCTCGGGGCAGGCGAGCGACCAGGCGTCGAAGAGGGCGACCCAGCCGCGCAGTACGGCGGAGTCGTCCCGGTCCCAGGCGCGCAGCCGCCAGCCGGGGCGGGCGCTGTCGCCGTGCACCTCGACGAGACCGGCCAGGCGCGCGGTGTCCCAGTCGGCGCGCACCTGAGCGAGGGTCAGGCCGAGGTCGGCGGCCGCCCGTTCCGCGGTGGCGTCGGACAGGGTGCCCTTTCCTTCGGGGGACGCACCCTCGCGGCCGGGCCCGAGCGTGGCGTCGGCCCAGTGGGCGACACGGGCGGCGCCGGCCAGGCGGGCGCGGGCCATTTTCGCCAGTTCCGCGGGCGGCGGCGTGCCCTCCGGCGGCCTGGGTGCGGGGCGGCGCGTGCGGCGCTGGGTCACCGCTCGGGGGGCGGCGGCCAGCGGCCGCGGTCGGACGAGTCGGAGCCTGGAGTCGCGCGGAGTACGGGACGTCACAGGTGCAGTCTTCCGGTTGACGGTCCGAAAACCCAAACGGAATGCCTCGAGGGACGCCGACGGGAGTCGGCGAGAGGGTCCTCAGAGTGCCCGGAAAGGGGGGACAGCGCTGGTCGGGCGGGCTAACCGGAAGAGGGGGCGAAAGGGCGCCACAGCTGTGTGCCCGCCGACGCGGGCCGTCGCGTCGACACCGTCACATCAGCGGCGTGAGGAAGCGCCGCAGGGCCTCCTCGTAGGCCTCGGGGTCGGCGTTCCACATGGCGCCGTGCGGGGCGTTCTCCACCG
Organism: Streptomyces sp. NPDC051104; assembly: GCF_040682835.1. Lineage (NCBI taxonomy): Bacteria > Bacillati > Actinomycetota > Actinomycetes > Kitasatosporales > Streptomycetaceae > Streptomyces > Streptomyces sp. NPDC051104. The sequence goes on from NZ_JBFBBS010000038.1 coordinate 29,686, forward strand.
TGTGCAGGGTGACCAGGTTCGCGCGCCGCTCGGCGAGACGGCGTGAAAGGCCCCAGGGGGCGATCGTGTCGCCGGGCCCGTGGAAGATCAGCACCGGCACGTTGAGGTGCTGCGGATCCGCGGCCTTCTGGGTGCCGCCGCCGTGCACACCGGTGCGACCCTGCGCGGCGCGGACGGCCAGCGGCAGCAGGGCTCCTGGGGTGCGGCGGGCTGCGGCCAGGGCGCGCAGCGTGGCCTCCCAGCTGAGGACGGGTGAGTCCAGGACGAGCCCGGAGACCCGCTCGCGCACCGCCGAGTGGGCGGCGGCGTGCAGCGCCATGGCGGCGCCGGTGGACCAGCCGTGCAGCACGATCCGCTCGGCCCCGGCCCGCACCGCGTGGCGGATCGCGGCGTCCACGTCGCGCCACTCGGTCTCGCCGAGGTGGTTCAGGCCGTCCGGGGAGCGGGGCGCCCCGGGGTCGCCGCGGTAGGCGATGTCGAGGACCGGGAAGTGGTGGCGCTGCAGGAATCCCATGACGTTCATGGGGTGTTCCCGGGTGGTGCCGAGCCCGTGCACGGTGATCACCCAGGTGTCACGGGCGCCCGGCAGGAACCAGGCGGGCAGGGTCCCGAGTTCGCCGGGCACCTCAACGTCGGTGTGGTCGAGGCCGAGGGCGGTCCGGGGATCGCCGGTGTACAGGGCGGGGGTGAGCCAGACCTTGTCACCGGGCTCGAGCGTGCCGTGCGTGACGCGTTCCAGACGGCGTACGACCGTGTCGACGGTGTGCGGGGCGGAGTCCAGGACCGGGCCGACGACCGCGTGCGAGCCGTCACCGGTCAGCCCGTAGGTGCCGGGCCGCTGGGAGGCCAGGTCGCGGGTGAGGGCGATCCGGCCGGCCGCCAGGGAGTGCACGGTGAGGCGGGGTTCCGTGGGCAGCGGACGCCCCGGCGGCGCTTTCAGCGCGGCGTCGCTGGCGAAGCGGCCCACGGCGACGCCGGCGGCGCCCGCGGCGATGGCTACGGTGACGGCTGCGGCCGCCGCTTTGACAGTGCGCATCCATCCAGTCTCCCGGTGGAGCCCGCCCCCGGCCAGTGGGGGGAAGGGCGCGGTGTGACCCACGGGGCGCGCCGCAAGGCGGCCCCGGCCGGCCGGTCCACTAGGGGTTCGTCAACCCTTGATGCTGCCCGTACCCCCGCAACCGCTCCCCTACCTCCGCCACCTGCTCCCGGCTGAGCAGGTGCGGGGTGAGGCCCGGCACGGACGACGCCGTCAGCCACACGCGGCACATCCACTCCAGTTGGGCCGTGCGGTCGTAGGCCTGGTCCAGCGAGGCACCGTGGGCGACCGTGCCGTGGTTCTGCAGCAGGCAGGCGCTGCGGTCGGTCAGGGCGCGGAGCATGTTCCCGGCCAACTCGGGGGTGCCGTAGGTCGCGTAGGGGGCGACCCGCACCGCACCTCCCAGCGCGGCGGCCATGTAGTGGATCAGCGGCAGTTCCTGTACGAGCGTGGAGACGGCCGTGGCGTCGGGGGCGTGGGTGTGCAGGACGGCCCGGGCGTCCGTCGTGCGGTAGACGGCCAGGTGCATGGGCAGCTCGCTGGTCGGGCGCAGCCTGCCGAGCACCTGGTGTCCGTCCAGGTCGACTCCGACCACGTCGCCCGGCGTCAGCCGCTCGTACGGCACTCCGGTGGGGGTGACCAGCACGGTGTCGCCGACGCGTACGGAGACGTTGCCGGAGGTGCCGACGACCAGTCCGTCGGCGACCGTGCGGCGGGCCGTCGCCACGAGCTGGTCCCAGGCCCGCGCCACCTCCTCCGCCGCCGTGGCCGGCTCCCGCCCGTGCCGTACGGCATCCCGGGCGTCCCCCGCGTCATGTCGCTGATCGGCCATGCCGTGATCCTGCCAGGCGGGGTCCGCGCGAGGGTGGCCCGGCGCACCGCAGGCCCGGAGCCACGGGTTCGTAAGTGCGCATATACGGACACACCTCCCTCGGAGGGGCGGCACACAACAGCGGGAGCCTGGAGAGTGACCGAAATCTCTTCAACGGGTCCCGGGACCGGCTGAAGCGGTTCGCGACGAGCCGGCGGAGAGCCCCCGGCGCAGCCCCCAGAGACGCGCCAAGGCTTCCGGAAGCCTGAATCCCGGCTTCGTTCGAGGCTGAGACCCTCGCCGGCCGACCACAAACGGAACGTCGATGCGCCGATCGGTACACCCTCCAGCCCGTCTCAGTTCATCTTCCGTTCACCCAGGTTGCCTACGGTCCAACCGCCACTGACCTCCCATAGAAGCCCGGGTAAATGGAACACATCACGCTCCTCCTCGGAATCGTGATCGTCACCGCTCTCGTGTTCGATTTCACGAACGGTTTCCACGACACAGCCAACGCGATGGCGACGACCATCTCGACCGGCGCCCTGAGGCCCAAGACGGCGGTGGCGATGTCCGCCGCGCTGAACCTCCTCGGCGCCTTCCTCTCCGTCGAGGTCGCCAAGACGATCTCCGGCGGCATCATCAACGAACAGGGCATACGCGTCGAAGTGATCTTCGCCGCGCTGGTGGGCGCCATCCTGTGGAACCTGCTGACCTGGCTCCTCGGTCTGCCGTCCAGTTCCTCCCACGCTCTCTTCGGCGGTCTGATCGGTGCCGCCGTCACCTCTGCCGGCTGGTCCGCGGTGAACGGCTCGACGATCGTCACCAAGGTCCTGATCCCCGCCGTCGCCGCGCCGCTCGTGGCGGGCCTCGCCTCGATGCTCGCCACCCGCCTGTCGTACGTGATCGGCAGCCGCGCCGACGAGAAGGCGACCGCGAAGGGCTACCGGGCCGGGTCGATCGCCTCGGCGGGCCTGGTCTCCCTGGCCCACGGCACGAACGACGCGCAGAAGACGATGGGCATCATCACGCTGGCCCTGGTCACCGGCGGTGTCATCGCCCCCGGCTCGAACCCTCCCACCTGGGTCATCGTCTCGGCCGGTCTGGCCATCGCGCTCGGCACCTACCTGGGCGGCTGGCGCATCATCCGCACCCTCGGCAAGGGCCTGACGGACCTGGCGCCGCAGCAGGGCTTCGCCGCCCAGACCAGCGCGGCGACCGCGATCCTCGCCTCCTCGCACCTCGGCTTCTCCCTCTCCACCACCCAGGTCTGCTCCGGCGCCGTCATGGGCGCGGGCCTCGGCCGCAAGGGCGGCGTGGTCCGCTGGTCCACCGCGACCCGGATGCTGACCGCGTGGGTTCTGACGCTCCCGGCGGCCGGCCTGGTCGGCGCGGGCGCCGAACTCCTCACCAAGCAGGGCACCTGGGGCACGGTCGCCACCGGCGTGCTGCTGGTCTCCGGCGCCGGGGTCATCTGGACCCTGTCGCGCCGCAAGCCGGTCACGGTCGACAACGTCAACGACGTCGAGACGGAGCCCGCGGGCGTCGTCACCGCGGCGATCGCGGCGGTCATCCCGCCCCCGGCGGGCCCCGTCGTCGCGGCCGACGCCACCGCGGCCGACAGCGCGGCGCCCGGCACCGCCCCGGCGGACACGGACGCCGGCACCGACCTGCAGGCCACGATCCCGGCTCCGGACGCCGGCCCCTCCGCGGAGCCGGCCCCCGCCGCCACGGTTTAAGGAATCACCACTCATGAAGATCGACTGGGCAGCCCTCGGCTCCGTCTTCGGCGTCGGCCTCGGGGTCACCGTGGCCCTGGTGGCCCTGTTCACCCTGGGTGTCGTGGGCCTCACCAAGAAGGACTCGGCCCGGGGCGGCGCGGCCGCCCTGGCGGCCACCGGCGCCTACGCCTGTTTCGCGGCGTGCGCGGCGGCGGTCGCGTACGGGATCCATCTGATCGTCGCCTGACGGCCGGAGCACTTCGGAATCGCACGCGCGGCGACACCGCTGCGCGTCACCCCCGCAGCGGTGTCGCTGCGGGGGTTTCTCACGTTCCCGAGGTCAAGGGGTCCGCGAGTCGCGTTGCCGGACCGCCGCCTTCGCCCGGCCCAGGACACGGAGACGCTCCGTGACCGGGGTGAGGCCCCACCACAGTCCCGCGCAGGCGGCGGCCACGATGGTGACCACCAGCCACACGAGGGCCCGCGCCGGGGTTCCGGGCACCAGCAGCGCCGCCAGCGCGCCGATGCCCACCGCGAACATCCCCGTCGTCAGGGAGAAGAGTGCCAGCGGAGCCGCTGCCGCCAGCGAGAGGTGCGGCGCGTGGGGACCTCCCGCGCCTGCCGAGAATTCCTTGGCCCTGTCCCCCATGTGGGTCCCTCCCGTCCTCTGGACGGTTCGCTCGGACGCCGTCCACTGCCGGGTTTCTCGAGTCCGGCCAGCAAAGCACACCCCGCCGTACGGCGAAAGACGAGCACCGGACCGGTGCGCCGTTTCGAGTCACGCGCCGGAACGCGCGCCCCTGGACCGCCCACTTCGACCGCCACTTCACAACGAAAAGCGCGATTCGGGCAACTGACGCGATTTCAGTGGTGTGGGACTCGGCACACCGCAGCGTCGCAGGTCAAGAGCAAGTTGACGGCTGTTCTGGGCGCGTGGTGGACTGCCGGAGCCAGTACGGCGGCAGGAGAGGAAGCCGGTGCGAGTCCGGCGCGGTCCCGCCACTGTCACCGGGGAGGAACTCCCCGGGAGCCAGGAACTCTCACCGCCGGTCTCGTCGAACCAGGGCGTGGACACCCTGAGTGAGGACATATCGCCATGCGCGGCTGCCGATTGAGGTTCTGTCACCGGCCCCTGTCCGACCGCACGGTCGGCTGAGCCGATGGGTGCCGATCGCGTCTTCGCGTACGGCGCCGCCGCCGGCCTCCTCGGTGACCTCCTGCTGGGCGATCCACGCCGCGGGCATCCGGTCGCCGCGTTCGGGCGGGCCGCGGCGTCCGTGGAACGGGTGCTGTGGCGGGACCACCGCGGGTGGGGCGCGCTGCACACCGCCGTCTGCGCAGGGGGTGCCGTGACAGCGGCGGCGCTCGCCGCATCCGCCGTACGTCCCTCCCGTACCGCCGCCACGGCCCTGACCGCAGCCGCCACCTGGGCCGTGGTCGGGGGCACGTCGCTCGCCCGGGAGGCACGCGCCATCGGACGCGCCCTCGAGACGGGGGACGTCGAGGCCGCGCGCGCCCGGCTGCCGCATCTGTGCGGGCGGGATCCGCAGGCGCTGGACGCGGACGGGATCGCCCGGGCGGTCGTCGAGTCCGTCGCCGAGAACACCTCCGACGCCGTGGTGGGCGCGCTCACCTGGGGAGCCGTCGCCGGGGTTCCCGGTCTCGTGGGTTTCCGCGCCGTCAACACGCTCGACGCCATGGTCGGGCACAAGTCGCCTCGCTACCGGCGCTACGGATGGGCCTCGGCACGCCTCGACGACGTCGCGGGATGGCCGGGGGCACGGCTCACGGCCGTTCTCGCGGCAGCGGCGGGCCCCGATCCGCGGGGCGCGCTGCGCGCCTGGCGTGCCGACGCCGCCAAGCACCCGAGCCCCAACGCCGGGCCCGTGGAGGCCTCGTTCGCGGGCGCCCTGGGCGTGCGGCTGGGCGGGGCGCTGTCGTACGGGGGGCGCGTGGAGCACCGGCCCGTGCTCAACGCGGCCGGGCGCGCCGTCCGTACGGACGACATCGAGCGGGCCGTACGGCTCTCCCGGCGCGTGAGCGGGCTCGCGCTCGGCATCACGGTCGCCGGGCGCCTGGTGGCCCGAAGGCTTCTCGCGAAGGGACGGACGTCATGAGCGGCGGACTCCTCGTCGCCGGTACCACCTCCGACGCCGGCAAGAGCGTCGTCACCGCCGGGATCTGCCGCTGGCTCGTACGGCAGGGGGTCGAGGTCGCGCCGTTCAAGGCGCAGAACATGTCCCTGAACTCCTTCGTCACCCGCGAGGGCGCAGAGATCGGGCGGGCGCAGGCCATGCAGGCCCAGGCGTGCCGCATCGAGCCGACCGCGCTGATGAACCCCGTGCTGCTCAAGCCGGGCGGCGAACAGAGCAGCCAGGTCGTCCTGCTGGGAAAGCCGGTCGGTGAACTGAGCGCTCGGGGGTACCACGGGGGGCGGCAGCAGCGGCTCCTCGGCACCGTGCTGGACTGCCTGGCCGAGCTGCGGGGCACGTATGACGCGGTGATCTGTGAGGGGGCCGGCAGTCCGGCGGAGATCAACCTGCGGCGCACCGACATCGTGAACATGGGCATCGCCCGCAACGCCCGGCTGCCCGTCCTGGTCGTCGGCGACATCGACCGCGGCGGCGTCTTCGCGTCGTTCTTCGGGACGGTGGCGCTGCTCTCGCCCGAGGACCAGGAGCTCGTCGCCGGGTTCCTGGTCAACAAGTTCCGCGGGGACGTCAGCCTGCTGGAACCGGGCCTCGACATGCTGCGGGACCTCACCGGGCGGCGCACCTACGGCGTCCTGCCGTTCCGGCACGGGCTCGGGATCGACGAGGAGGACGGGATGGGGGTCCCCCCTGCTCGAGCGGAGTCGAGAGTTCGGGGGAGGATGTCCCTGCGGGGCGCGGTCCGCGAGTCCGAGGTGACCGCCCCCGTCGGCGAGGACGTGCTGCGCGTCGCCGTCTGCGCCATCCCCCTCATGTCCAACTTCACGGACGTGGACGCGCTGGCCGCCGAGCCGGGTGTCGTGGTCCGGTTCGTGGACCGGCCGGAGGAGCTGGCGGACGCGGACCTCGTGGTGATCCCGGGGACCCGGGGAACCGTCCGCGCCCTGGAGTGGCTGCGCGAGCGCGGCCTCGCGGACGCCCTCGTCCGAAGGGCCGCTGAAGGGCGGCCGATCCTCGGCGTCTGCGGCGGCTTCCAGATCCTCGGCGAGCACATCGAGGACGAGGTGGAGAGCCGCAGGGGGCACGTGGACGGGCTCGGAGTGCTGCCCGTGCGGGTGCGGTTCGCCCGCGAGAAGACCCTCACCCGGCCGGCGGGGGAAGCCCTCGGCGAGCCCGTGGAGGGGTACGAGATCCACCACGGGGTCGCCGACATCACCGGCGGCACACCCTTCCTCGACGGCTGCCGGGTCGGGCAGACCTGGGGCACCCACTGGCACGGGTCCCTGGAGTCGGACGGCTTCCGGCGGGCCTTCCTGCGCGAGGTGGCCGCCGCCGCGGGCCGCCGCTTCGTGCCGGCCCCCGACACCTCGTTCGCCGCGCTGCGCGAGGAGCAGCTCGACCGGCTCGGCGACCTGATCGAACAGCACGCGGACACGGACGCGCTGTGGCGGCTCATCGAGTCGGGCGCGCCGCAAGGACTGCCTTTCATCCCCCCGGGAGCGCCCGCATGAGCACAGTGTTGTTGTTGTCGACCGCCGACACCGATCTGCTGGCGGCCCGTGCCTCCGGCGCGCCCTACCGGATCGGCAACCCGACCCGGGTGGACGTCGCCGAGGAGCTTCCGGGGCTGATCGAGGGCGCGGACATCGCCGTCGTACGCCTGCTGGGCGGCAAGCGCGCCTGGGAGGACGGGCTGGCCCGGCTGAAGGCCTCCGGCATCCCGACCGTGCTGCTCGGCGGGGAGGCCGTCCCCGACGCCGAGCTGATGGCCGAGTCGTCCGTACCGGCCGGTGTCGTGGCGGAGGCGCTGAAGTACCTGGTCGAGGGCGGCCCCGCCAACCTCACCGAACTCGCCCGGTTCCTGTCCGACACGGTGCTGCTGACCGGCGAGGGCTTCGACGAGCCGCGGAAGATGCCGGAGTACGGCGTCCACGGCGAGCGCCCGTTCACCGAGGGCCGTCCGACCGTCGGCGTGCTCTTCTACCGGGCCCACGAACTCAGCGGCAACACCGCCTTCGTGGACACCCTGTGCGACGCGATCGAGGCGCACGGGGCCAACGCCCTCCCCGTGTACTGCGGTTCGCTGCGCGGCGCCGACGCCGGGTTGTACGAGATCCTCGCCGAGGCCGATTCCCTCGTCGCCACCGTCCTCGCGGCCGGCGGCACGCACGCCTCGCAGGCCTCGGCCGGTGGAAAGGATCCAGTGGTGCGAAGCACCTCCGTCGAGGGTGGTGGTGGGGTACGGGAGGGCGAGGAGTCCTGGGACATCGGCGCGCTCGCCGAGATGAACGTCCCGGTGCTGCAAGGGCTGTGCCTGACCTCCTCGCGCGCCGCGTGGGAGGCGTCCGACGCCGCCCTGTCCCCCATGGACGCGGCGATGCAGGTCGCCATCCCGGAGTTCGACGGCCGCCTGATCACCGTCCCGTTCTCCTTCAAGGAGCAGGGCCCGGACGACGTCCCGGTGTACCTCGCCGACCCGGAGCGGGCCGCGCGGGTCGCCGGGATCGCCGTACGCCACGCGCGGCTCAAGCACAAGCCGAACGCGGAGAAGAGGATCGCGCTCGTCTTCACCGCGTACCCCACCAAGCACTCACGGGTCGGCAACGCGGTCGGCCTGGACACACCGGCGTCGGCGGTACGGGTGCTGGACGCGCTGCGGGACGCGGGATACGGCCTGACCGAGTACCCGGCGGGCGGCGACGAGTTGATCCACCGCCTCATCGAGGCCGGTGGTCACGACGTGGAGTGGCTGACCGAGGAGCAGTTGGCGGCCGCCCCCGCGCGCGTGCCGCTGGCCGATTACCGGGCGTGGTTCGAGAATCTCGACCCGGAGCTGAGGGACGCGATGACCGAGGCGTGGGGTGAGCCGCCGGGCTCGCTGTACGCCGACGGCGACGACATCGTGCTCGCCTCGCTCCAGTTCGGGAACGTCGTGGTGATGATCCAGCCGCCGCGCGGCTTCGGCGAGAACCCGATCGCGATCTACCACGACCCCGACATGCCGCCGTCGCACCACTACATGGCGGCCTACCGCTGGCTGGAGAACAGTTTCGGCGCCGACGCGATCGTCCACATGGGCAAGCACGGGACGATGGAGTGGCTGCCCGGCAAGGGCCTCGGTCTCAGCAGGGGATGCGCGCCGGACGCCGTCCTCGGCGACCTGCCCCTGATCTACCCCTTCATCGTCAACGACCCCGGCGAGGGCACCCAGGCCAAGCGGCGCGGCCACGCCACCGTGGTCGACCACCTCGTACCGCCGATGGCGCGTGCCGACACCTACGGCGACCTGGCGAAGCTGGAGCAGCTCCTCGACGAGTACGCGCTCGTCTCCGACCTGGACCCGACCAAGGCGCCGGCCGTGCGCGCCCAGATCTGGACGCTGGTCAAGGCGGCCGAGCTCCACCACGACCTGCACGTGGACGAGCAGCCGGACGACGACGAGTTCGACGAGTTCGTCATGCACATCGACGGCTATCTGTGCGAGATCAAGGACGTGCAGATCCGCGACGGCCTGCACATCCTGGGCGGCGGCCCGGTCGGCGAGCCGCGCGTCAACCTGGTGCTCGCCGTGCTGCGCGCCTCGCAGGTGTGGGGCGGGCAGGCGAACGCGCTGCCCGGTCTGCGGGCCTCGCTCGCGGAGCACTTCGGCCTGGTGGAGAAGGAGCTGCTGGCGGAGCCGGGCGCTCCGGTGAAGGTGCCGGTGGAGCTGACGGACCTGGTGGAGGGCCCGTCCCGAACGGCGGCGGACGCGATCGACCTGCTGGAGCAGCTGTGCCGGCGGATCGCGGAGGGGATGGAGGCGCGCGGCTGGGCGGCCTCCGAGAGCGGTGTTCTCGTACGTGAGGTGCTGGGCACCGAACACCCCGACGCCGTCGCGGTGCTGGAGTTCGCGTGCACGGAGGTCGTGCCCCGCCTCGCCCGTACCACCGACGAGATCGGCCACATCCTCAAGGCGCTGGACGGCGGTTACGTCCCGGCGGGCCCGTCCGGCTCCCCGACCCGCGGCCTGGTCAACGTCCTGCCGACCGGCCGCAACTTCTACTCGGTCGACCCCAAGGCGATTCCGTCCCGTCTGAGCTGGGAGGTCGGTCAGTCGCTCGCCGACTCCCTGGTCGCCCGCTACCTCCAGGACACCGGCGAGTACCCGAAGTCCGTCGGCCTGACGGTCTGGGGAACCTCCGCGATGCGCACCCAGGGCGACGACATCGCCGAGATCCTGGCCCTGCTCGGCTGCCGCCCCGTCTGGGACGACGCCTCGCGCCGCGTGACCGGGTTCGAGGTGATCCCGCCGGCGGAGCTGGGCCGCCCCCGCATCGACGTCACGGTCCGCATCTCCGGGTTCTTCCGCGACGCGTTCCCGCACGTCGTCGGTCTGATCGACGACGCGGTACGCGCGGTGGCCGAGCTGGACGAGCCCGCCGGGCAGAACTTCGTGAAGGCGCACGCCGACGAGGACACCGCCGAGCACGGCGACCGGCGGCGCGCCACGGCCCGTGTCTTCGGCTCCAAGCCGGGTGCGTACGGCGCCGGTCTGCTGCCGCTGATCGACGCCCGCAACTGGCGCAGCGACGCCGACCTCGCCGAGGTGTACGCGGTGTGGGGCGGCTACGCGTACGGGCGCGGGCTGGACGGGCGGGCGGCGCGCGGGGACATGGAGACGGCGTTCAAGCGCATCGCCGTCGCCGCGAAGAACGTCGACACCCGCGAGCACGACCTCGTCGACGCCGACGACTACTTCCAGTACCACGGCGGTATGGTCGCCATGGTGCGGCACCTCACGGGAGGGAGTCCCGAGGCGTACGTAGGCGACTCGGCGGTCCCCGACCAGGTCAAGACCCGCACCCTCGGCGAGGAGACCCACCGCGTCTTCCGCGCCCGCGTGGTCAACCCGCGCTGGATGGCGGCCATGCGGCGCCACGGCTACAAGGGCGCCTTCGAGATGGCGGCGACCGTCGACTACCTGTTCGGGTACGACGCCACGGCCGGGGTGGTCGACGACTGGATGTACGAGAAGCTCAGCGCGGAGTACGTCTTCGCCCCGGAGAACCGTGAGTTCATGAAGCGCTCGAACCCGTGGGCACTGAGGGGCATCACAGAGCGCCTGCTGGAAGCGGCGGATCGCGGGCTGTGGGCGGAGCCGGACCAGGAGACCCTGGACCGGCTCCGGGAGACCTACCTCGAACTCGAGGGAGACCTGGAGGGCGGCGAGTGAGCGCCGCCGCAACCCCCGCGTCGGCGGGGAGCACAGCGCACGGACGGCCGTGGATTTGGCGGTGCCCGGACCACCCCCGCGTTGGCGGGGACCAGAGCTACAGCCTGTCAGCCACTGAGACTGGCGACTCAGAGCCAGCGCACCAACCACTCGAAGGAGTGATCCCGGCGTGAGTGTCCCGTTTCCGTTCACAGCCGTCGTCGGACAGGGCGACCTGCGCTTGGCCCTGCTCCTCAATGCAGTGAGCCCAGCAGTGGGCGGAGTCCTCGTGCGCGGGGAGAAAGGGACCGCGAAGAGTACCGCTGTACGGGCCCTTTCCGCCCTGCTGCCCCAGGTCGACGTGGTCCCCGGATGCCGCTTCTCCTGCGACCCGGCCGCCCCCGACCGGGGGTGCCCGGACGGGCCGCACGAGCCGGCGGCGGGGGTTTCCCGTCCGGCCCGCATGGTCGAGCTGCCCGTCGGGGCCTCCGAGGACCGGCTGGTGGGCGCACTGGACATCGAGCGGGCGCTGGCGGAGGGCGTGAAGGCCTTCGAGCCGGGCCTGCTCGCCGACGCGCACCGCGGCATCCTGTACGTGGATGAGGTCAACCTCCTCCACGACCACCTGGTCGACCTGCTCCTGGACGCCGCCGCGATGGGCGCCTCGTACGTCGAGCGCGAGGGCGTCTCCGTGCGGCACGCCGCGCGTTTCCTGCTCGTCGGCACCATGAACCCCGAAGAGGGCGAGCTGCGGCCGCAGTTGCTCGACCGGTTCGGGCTGACCGTCGAGGTCGCCGCCTCCCGCGAACCCGACCAGCGCGTGGAGGTCGTCCGGCGGCGGCTCGCCTACGACGACGATCCCGCCGGTTTCGCGGCGCGCTGGGCCGAGGAGGAGGCCGCCGTGCGCGCCCGCATCGTGGCAGCGCGCGAGCTGCTGCCGTCCGTACGGCTCGGCGACGGGGCGCTGCGGCAGATCGCGGCGACCTGTGCCGCGTTCGAGGTCGACGGTATGCGCGCCGACATCGTGATGGCGCGTACGGCGACCGCGCTGGCCGCCTGGGCCGGGCGGACCGACGTGCTCGCCGAGGACGTACGACAGGCCGCGCTGCTCGCGTTGCCCCACCGCAGGCGGCGGAACCCCTTCGACGCGCCGGGCCTCGACGAGGACAAGCTGGACGAGACCCTGGAGCAGTTCGGGGAGTCCGGGGAGTCCGGGGAGTCCGGGGAGGACGACGATCCTGATCCGGACGGGTCCGGCGGAGGTGGCGGCCGGCCGCCGCAGGACGGCCCGGCGGGCGATGGGGAGACGTCGGCGCAGGCGGAGCCCGGTGAGGGCGGCCCGTCGCAGACCTCCGGAGCCGGCGAGCAGGCACCCGCACGCGCCTCCGAGCCCTTCCGTACGAAGGTGCTGACCGTGCCCGGGCTCGGTGACGGCGCCGCCGGGCGGCGTTCGCGGGCGCGGACGCAGCACGGGCGGACCACCGGGGCCCGACGGCCCCAGGGGGCGCTCACCAAGCTGCACCTGGCGGCGACCGTGCAGGCGGCGGCGCCTCATCAGCGGGCGCGCGGGCGGTCGGGGCCCGGGCTCGTGGTGCGCCGGGACGATCTGCGGCAGGTGACGCGGGAGGGGCGCGAGGGCAACCTCGTACTGTTCGTGGTCGACGCATCCGGCTCGATGGCGGCCCGGCAGCGGATGAGCGCGGTGAAGGGAGCCGTGCTGTCACTCCTGCTGGACGCCTACCAGCGGCGGGACAAGGTGGGGCTCGTGACCTTCCGGGGCTCGGCGGCCGAGGTGGCGCTGCCGCCGACCTCGTCGGTGGACGCGGCGGCGGCCCGGCTGGAGTCGCTGCCCACCGGGGGCCGTACGCCGCTGGCCGCCGGGCTGCTGAAGGCGCACGACGTGCTGCGGGTGGAGCGGCTGCGGGATCCGGCGCGGCGGGCGCTCGTGGTCGTGGTGACGGATGGGCGGGCCACGGGTGGCCCTGAGCCGGTCGCGCTGGCCGGGCGGGCGGCCCGGCTGTTCGCGGCCGAGGGGGTCGCGTCCGTGGTCGTGGACTGCGAGTCGGGGCCGGTGCGGCTCGGGCTGGCGGGGCAGCTCGCCGGTGAGCTGGGCGGAACCGCTGTGACGCTGGACGAGCTGCGCGCGGACAGCATCGCCGGGTTGGTGCGGGATGTGCAGGGTGCCGGAAACAGGAGGGCCGCGTAATGCCGCAGGGACAGCCGAGTGTCGTACCGGACGACGGGCTGACGACCCGTCAGCGTCGTAACCGGCCGCTCGTGGTCGTGCACACCGGGATCGGGAAGGGCAAGTCCACCGCCGCGTTCGGGCTGGCGCTGCGGGCCTGGAACCAGGGGTGGCCGATCGGGGTGTTCCAGTTCGTCAAGTCGGCGAAGTGGAAGGTCGGCGAGGAGAACGCGCTCAAGGTGCTGGGGGCGTCCGGGCAGGGCGGGACCGTGGCCTGGCACAAGATGGGCGAGGGCTGGTCCTGGGTCCAGCGGGACATCCAGGGTGACAACTCGACCAATGAGGAGAAGGCCCGGGAGGGCTGGGAGCAGGTCAAGCGGGACCTGGCCGCCGAGACGTACAGGCTGTACGTGCTCGACGAGTTCGCGTACCCGATGCACTGGGGCTGGGTCGACACCGACGAGGTCGTCGACGTGCTCCGCAACCGGCCGGGCACCCAGCATGTCGTGATCACCGGGCGGAACGCGCCGGAGAAGCTGGTCGGCTTCGCGGACCTCGTCACCGACATGTCCAAGGTCAAGCACCCGATGGACGTGGGGCAGAAGGGCCAGAGGGGCATCGAGTGGTGACACGTTCCGTCCCACGGTTGGTCATCGCCGCGCCGTCGTCCGGCAGTGGCAAGACCACCGTTGCCACGGGGCTGATGGCCGCGTTCGCCGCGCGGGGGCTTGCCGTGTCTCCGCACAAGGTCGGGCCGGACTACATCGACCCGGGGTATCACTCGCTCGCCACCGGGCGGGTGGGGCGGAACCTCGACGCGTACCTGTGCGGACCCGAGTTGATCGGTCCGCTGTTCGCGCACGGTGCGCGCGGGTGCGACATCGCTGTCGTCGAGGGTGTGATGGGGATGTACGACGGGGCCGCGGGGGAAGGTGAGTTGGCCTCCACGGCCCATGTCGCCAAGCTGCTGCGGGCGCCGGTCGTGCTGGTCGTGGACGCGTCGTCGCAGTCCCGGTCGGTGGCGGCTCTGGTGCACGGGTTCTCCTCGTGGGATCCGGAGGTGCGGGTCGGGGGCGTGATCCTGAACAAGGTGGGGTCGGACCGGCACGAGGGGTTGCTGCGGGAGGCGTTGGAGTCGGCCGGGGTGCCGGTGCTCGGCGTTTTGCGGCGAGTTCCGCAGGTCGACACGCCGTCGCGGCACCTTGGGCTGGTACCGGTCGCCGAGCGGCGGGCAGAGGCCGTGGCGGCGGTGTCCGCGATGGCCGCGCAGGTGCGTGAAGGGTGCGACCTGGAGGCTCTGCTGGGGCTGGCGCGGAGTGCGGGCGCGTTGTCGGGTGCGGCTTGGGACGCGGCTGGGGCTGTATGGGGGTCGCCCCCGCCGCCCCTTCCCTCCCCCAAGCTCTCGGCTTCGCTCGAGCAGGGGGGACCCCCATCGTCCCTGGGGGCTGCGCCCCCAGACCCCCGCTATCGGCCTGAACGGCCTCGTCCTCGAACTCCGCCAAGCTCTTCGATCAGGGGGTACCCCCAGGACGGGCTGGGTGTGGCTGAGCTTGCCTCGCAAGTGCCCGACAGGCCGGCAGTCGCCGTTGCCGGTGGAGCAGCGTTCACCTTCTCCTACGCCGAGAACGCCGAACTGCTCACCGCCGCCGGCGCCGAGGTCGTCCCCTTCGACCCCCTTCGCGACGAGCAACTGCCCGAAGGGACCCGTGGGCTGGTCATCGGGGGCGGCTTCCCGGAGGTGTACGCCGCCGAGCTGTCCGCCAACGAGCCGTTGCGCAAGGCCGTCGCCGAGCTGGCTCTCAGCGGTGCGCCCGTCGCCGCCGAGTGTGCCGGGCTGCTGTACCTGTGCCGGGAGTTGGACGGGCAGCCCATGTGCGGTGTGCTCGACGCCGCCGCCCGGATGACCGAGCGGCTGACCCTGGGCTATCGCGACGCCGTGGCCGTCGGTGACAGCGCGCTCGCCGCGGCGGGGACCCGTATGCGGGGGCACGAGTTCCACCGGACCGTCGTCGAGCCCGGCGCGGGGGCGGCTCCCGCCTGGGGGGTGCGCGCTCCTCGGCCGCGCGTGGAAGGTTTCGTGCAGCAAGGGGTGCACGCGAGTTATCTGCACACGCACTGGGCCGCCGCGCCCGGTGTGGCCCGTCGGTTCGTGGAGAGGTGCCGGACGTCATGAGCAGCAGGCTGATCGGAGTCGGGGTGGGCCCCGGCGACCCCGAGCTGGTGACCGTCAAGGGCGTCAACGCTCTGCGCGCCGCCGATGTCGTCGTCGTCCCCGTGATGGCTGCATTTGATGGAAAGGACGGGGGTGAGCGGGGGCGCGCCGAGGCGACCGTGCTGCACTACGTGCCCGAGGAGAAGGTCGTCCGCGTCGTCTTCGCGCTGAACGAGCGGACCGACCGGGCGCGGCGCGAGGCCGCCTGGGACGCCGCCGGGAAGCGTGTCGCCCGGCTGCTTCAGCGGCACGCGGCCGTCGCGTTCGCCACCATCGGCGACCCCAACGTGTACTCGACCTTCACGTACCTCGCCCAGACCGTGCAGGAGCTCGTGCCCGGGACCGTCGTCGAGACGGTGCCCGGTATCACCGCCATGCAGGACCTGGCCGCGCGGTCGGGTGCCGTGCTGACCGAGGGCACCGAGCCGCTCACGCTCGTGCCCGTCACGGCCGGTTCCACCGTGCTCAAGGAGGCGCTCGCCGGTCCCGGGACCGTCGTCGCGTACAAGTTCGGGCGGCAGGCGCGTGAGGTCGCCGAGGTGCTTCGGGAGACCGGGCGGATCGAGGACACCGTGTGGGGGTCCGGGCTCGGGCTGCCCGAGGAGTCGATCCGGCCTGCCGCCGACCTCGACGGCGGTTCGCTGCCCTACCTCTCCACCCTCATCGCGCCCGCCCGGCGCGACGGCACCCGCGGCGGCAAGCTGTGACCGGCGGATCAGCCCGCGAGGCCCACCACCAGCCAGATGAACGCCGTGCCCGCGACCGTGCACAGCAGCGTCGAGTGGGCGGGGTGCTCGTGGTGGGCCTCCGGCAGGATCTCGGCCGCGGCGAGGTAGAGCAGTACGCCGCCGAAGAGGCCGAGGTAGCCGCCGAGGAACCACTCCGGGATGGCGAGGAACGCGGTCGAGGCCGCGCCCAGCACGGGCGCCAGCGCGTCCGCGAACAGCATCGCGACCGCCTTGCGGCGCGCGTTGCCGTACAGGCTGGTGAGGGTGAACGTGTTGAAGCCGTCCGCGAAGTCGTGGGCGATGACGGCGAGCGCCACCGCGAGGCCCATACCGCCGCCCACCTGGAAGGCCGCACCGATCGCCACGCCGTCCATGGCGCTGTGACCCACCATGGCGGCCGCCGCCGTGAGGCCCACCTCGGGCGCCCGGTGGTGGTCGTGGTCGGCCGCCCCGTGTGCCGCCCGGCGCGCGGCGAGCAGCCGCTCCACCAGGTGGGCCAGCAGGAAGCCGCCCACGAACAGCAGCAGGGCCGCCGGCACGCCGAACACCTCGGTGCCCGCCGCGCGCAGTGCCTCCGGCAGCAGGTCCAGGCCGACCACACCGAGCATCAGTCCGCCGGCCAGGCCCAGGACCAGATGGCGACGGTCGGTCACGCGCTGTGCCGTCCAGCCGCCGGCCAGCGTCATCAGGAACGCGCCGAGCGCCACGAAGACCGCCATGTGCCCTTGCTATCCGATCAGGCTCCGGTCGCGCACATCCGGCCCCGATTCCGCCCGCACACATCGTGACATTCCGTACGAGAGGACCTGAACCCATGGCCGATGCCCCCACCGGCAAGGTGACCTTCGTCGGTGCCGGCCCCGGCGCCGCCGACCTGCTGACGTTCCGTGCCGCGCGCGCCATCGCCGAGGCCGACGTCGTGATCTGGGCGGCCAGCCTGGTCCAGGCGGAGGTCCTGGAGCACGCGCGTGCGGAGGCGGAGGTCCTGGACTCGGCGACCATGTCGCTGGAGGACGTCGTCGCGGTCTACCGGCGGGCGCGCACCGAGGGGCTGAAGGTCGCCCGCATCCACTCCGGCGACCCGGCCCTGTGGGGCGGCACCCAGGAGCAGCTCGACCGGTGCGCGCAGATCGGTATCGCGACCGAGGTCGTGCCCGGTGTCTCCTCCTTCTCCGCCGTCGCCGCGCTCGCCCGGCGCGAGCTGACCATCCCCGAGGTCGCGCAGTCCGTGGTCCTCACCCGGCTCGGCGGCGGCAAGACGCCGATGCCGCCCGGCGAGGAGGTGCGCGAGTTCGCCCGGCACGGCACCACGATGGCGATCTTCCTGTCGGCGGCCCGCAGCGGGCAGCTGGTGCGGGAGCTGCTGGAGGGCGGCTACCCGACGACCACCCCGGTCGTGGTCGCCTACCAGGCGACCTGGCCCGAGGAGCTGGTCGCGAAGTGCACGATCGGCACGCTGGAGGAGACCGTCAAGGAGCACAAGCTCTGGAAGCACACCCTCTTCCTGGTCGGCCCGGCGCTGGACGCTCACGGCACGCGCTCGCACCTCTACCACCCCGGTCACTTCCACGGCTACCGCAAGGCCGACCCCGAGGCCCGCAAGGCCCTGCGCACACGGGGTGCGAGCACGTGATCACGGTCGTCGGCACGGGCACAGGTGCGCCGCTCGACGAGGAGGTCCTCGCGGCGGCGGACCTCGTCGTGGGCGGGCGGCGGCATCTGGACGCCGCCCGGCTGCCCGAGGGCGCCGAGCGGATCGTCCTCGGGCCGCTGGCGCCCGCGCTGGACGCCATCGAGCGGTACCTGGACAAGGAGCGGCGGGTCGTCGTGCTCGCCTCCGGTGATCCCGGGTTCTTCGGCATCGTGCGGGCGCTGGGCGAGCGGTTCGGGCCGGACCGGCTGGACGTGCGGCCCGGCGTGTCGTCGGTGGCCGGTGCCTTCGCGCGGCTCGGGCTGACCTGGGACGACGCGGTGGTGGTCAGCGCGCACGGGCGCGAGATGCGCACCGCGGTGAACGTGTGCCGGGCGCGTCCCAAGGTCGCCGTGCTGACCGGGCCCGGAGCCGGTCCCGCCGAGCTGGGGGCGGCGCTCTCCGACGGTTGCGTCGCCGACCGGGTCCTCGTCGTGGCGACCGCACTCGGCGACCCGGGGCGTGAGCGCATGGAGCGGGTGACGCCCGCCGAGGCGGCGGAACGCGACTGGGGGGCGGCGGTGAGCGTGGTGCTGTGCCTGGACGAGGCGCGGGCGCTGGGGCCGGTGCGCACGGTCGCGGGGGCGCCGCCGGCTCCGTCCGGATGGGCTCTGGAGGAGAGTGCCTTCGCGCACCGGGACTCGATGATCACCAAGTTCGAGGTGCGCGCCCTGGCCCTGGCCCGGCTCGGGCCACGGCTCGGCGATCTGGTCTGGGACGTCGGCGCGGGCTCCGGCTCGGTCGCCGTCGAGTGCGCACGGCTGGGCGCCGCCGTCACCGCCGTCGAGAAGACACCCGACGGGGTCGAGCGGATCCGCGCCAACGCGTCCGCGCACGGCGTGGACGTGCGGGTCGTGCACGGGACCGCGCCGGACGCGCTGGACGGACTCGACGACCCGGACGCGGTGTTCGTCGGCGGCGGCGGACGCGAACTGCCCGCCATCGTCAGCGCGTGCGCGCGGCGCGCCCGGCGGGCGGTGGTGGTCGCCATGGCGGCACTGGACCGCGTACCGGCGGCGCGCGAGGCGCTCGTCGCCGCCGGGTTCTCCTGCGACGGCGTCCTGCTGCAGTCGTCGCGCCTCGCGCCGCTGCCGGGCGATGTGACCCGGCTCGCGGCGACCAACCCTGTTTTCCTGCTGTGGGGCACGCGGGCCCCGGCACTGCACGAAGGAGAAGCTCAGTGATCGGCCTCATTTCCGCCACCGCGGCGGGGGCGGCTGCGCGGGACCGGCTGGCCGCGGCGTGGCCGGACCGTACGCGGGTGTACGACGGGCCCGTGAAGGACGCCGTACGGGCCGCCTTCGCGGAGTGCGAGCAGCTCGTGTGCTTCCTGGCGACCGGCGCGGTCGTACGGCTGATCGCGCCGCTGCTGGGTGAGAAGGCCTCCGACCCGGGTGTGGTGTGCGTCGACGAGGGCGGCCGGTTCGCGGTGTCCCTCGTGGGCGGGCACGCGGGAGGTGCCAACGAACTCGCCCACGCGGTGGGCGGCGTGCTGGGCGCGGAACCGGTCGTGACGACGGCCACGGACGCCGTGGGGCTGCCCGGGCTCGACACGCTCGGGTTCCCCGTGGAGGGCGATGTCGCCGCGGTCTCACGGGCGTTGCTCGACGGGGAGCCGGTCGCGCTGGAGGCGGAGGTGAGCTGGCCGCTGCCGCCGCTGACCGTCGCCGCCGAGGGCGCGTACACGATCCGGGTCACCGACCGCGCCGTCGAACCCGCCGAACGGGAGGTCGTGCTGCGGCCGCCCACCCTGGTCGTGGGCGTCGGCGCGTCCAGGGGTGCCCCGGTCGAGGAGGTGCTGGGGCTCGTCGAGGGTGCGCTGCGGGACGCGGGGCTCTCCGTGGCCTCGCTCGCCGAACTCGCCACCGTCGACGCCAAGGCGGAGGAGCCCGGCATCGTCGAGGCGGCGCGGCGGCTCGGCGTTGCGCTCGTGACGTACGCCGCCGAGGAGCTGGCGAAGGTCGACGTGCCGAACCCGTCCGAGGCACCGCTCGCCGCCGTCGGCACGCCGTCCGTCGCGGAGGCCGCCGCGCTGGTGGGCGGGGGCGAACTCCTCGTACCCAAGCGGAAGTCGGCCATGGTCACCTGCGCGGTCGGGCGCCGGCCGGGGCGCGGCCGGCTCGCGGTCGTCGGGCTGGGGCCGGGCGCCCGGGACCTGCTCACGCCGCGTGCGCAGCAGGAGTTGCGGCGCGCGTCCGTGCTCGTCGGCCTCGACCAGTACGTCGACCAGATCCGGGACCTGCTGCGGCCCGGCACCCGGGTCCTGGAGTCGGGGCTCGGAGCCGAGGAGGAGCGGGCGCGCACGGCGGTCGCACAGGCGCGCAAGGGGCATGCCGTCGCGCTGATCGGCAGCGGGGACGCCGGGGTGTACGCGATGGCCTCCCCCGCGCTCGCCGAGGCGTCCGACGACATCGACGTGGTCGGGGTGCCCGGCGTCACGGCGGCGCTCGCGGCCGGGGCGATCCTCGGCGCGCCGCTCGGCCACGACCATGTGTCGATCAGCCTCTCCGACCTGCACACGCCGTGGGAGGTCATCGAGCGGCGGGTACGGGCCGCGGCCGAGGCCGACCTCGTGGTGACCTTCTACAACCCCCGCTCCCGGGGCCGCGACTGGCAGCTGCCGAAGGCCCTCGCGATCCTCTCCGGGCACCGGGAGCCGACGACACCGGTCGGTGTCGTACGCAACGCGTCGCGACCGGACGAGTCCAGTCGCCTCACGACCCTGGCCGAACTGGACCCGGCGACGGTCGACATGATGACGGTCGTGACCGTCGGCAACACGGCGACCCGCCAGATCGCGGGCCGTATGGTCACGCCGCGCGGATACCGCTGGCAGGAGGAGGCGAAGTGAACCGTGTGGTGCACCCGATCGAGCAGGAGTCCTTCCGGCGGCTGCGCGCCCGCCTCGACACCTCGCATTTCCCGCCGCTGACCCGGGCTGTGGTGGAGCGGGTCATCCACTCCGCCGCC
Organism: Streptomyces sp. NPDC051104; assembly: GCF_040682835.1. Classification (NCBI taxonomy): domain Bacteria; kingdom Bacillati; phylum Actinomycetota; class Actinomycetes; order Kitasatosporales; family Streptomycetaceae; genus Streptomyces; species Streptomyces sp. NPDC051104. The sequence goes on from NZ_JBFBBS010000038.1 coordinate 50,380, forward strand.
GACCTCGACTACGCCACCGACCTCGTCATGGACGAGAGCGAGCTGGAGAAGGCGCACACGGCGCTGCACGCCGGGGCGCCGGTGGTGGTGGACGTGGAGATGGTCGCGGCCGGGATCACGCGTCGCGAGACGGTCTGCCGCCTCAAGGACGCCAGGTCGGGCCCCGGTATGACCCGTTCGGCGCACGCGATCCGGCTGGCGTACGAGGACGTCGGCCCGGGCGCCCTGTGGGTGATCGGCTGCGCGCCGACCGCCCTGGAGGAGCTGCTGAAGCTGGACGCCTGCCCCGCGCTCGTCATCGGTCTGCCCGTCGGTTTCGTCGGCGCGGCCGAGTCCAAGGCCGCGTTGCGCGAGAGCGGGCTGCCCGCCGTGAGCAACGTGTCCGAGAAGGGCGGTTCGGCGGTCGCCGCCGCCGCGCTCAACGCCCTGCTGTACCACCCCGTTCCGAAGTTCGAGGAGACATCGTGACCACCCCGCCGCCCGCCCTGCTCATCGCCGGCCACGGCACCCGGGACGAGGCCGGAGCCGAGGCGTTCCGCGACTTCGTACGGGAGCTGGGGCGCCGCCACCCCGACCTGCCCGTCGCGGGCGGCTTCATCGAGCTGTCGCCGCCGCCGCTGGGCGAGGCGGTGACCGAGCTGGTGGAGCAGGGGGTGCGCCGGTTCGCGGCCGTGCCGCTGATGCTGGTGTCCGCCGGACACGCCAAGGGGGACATCCCGGCGGCGCTGGGCCGGGAGAAGGAGCGGCACCCGGGCATCTCGTACACCTACGGGCGCCCGCTCGGCCCGCACCCGGCGCTGCTGTCGGTGCTGGAGCGGCGCCTGGACGAGGCGCTGGGCGGGGCGGCGCGCACGCCTGAGGAGCGCGCCGAGGTGACGGTGCTGCTGGTGGGGCGTGGCTCCACCGACCCCGACGCCAACGCCGAGGTGTACAAGGCGGCGCGGCTGCTGTGGGAGGGGCGCGGGTACGCGGGCGTGGAGACGTCGTTCGTGTCGCTGGCGGCGCCGGACGTGCCGAGCGGCCTCGACCGGTGCGCGAAGCTGGGTGCGAAGCGGATCGTCGTCCTGCCGTACTTCCTGTTCACGGGGATCCTGCCGGACAGGGTGCGGCAGCAGACGGAGGACTGGGCGGCGGCGCATCCTCAGGTCGAGGTGCGGTCGGCGGACGTCATCGGGCCGGAGCCGGAGCTGCTGGACCTGGTGATGGTGCGGTACCAGGAGGCGCTGAAGGGGGATCTGCGGATGAACTGCGACTCGTGCGTGTACCGGATCGCGCTGCCCGGCTTCGAGGACAAGGTGGGGCTGCCGCAGCAGCCGCACTTCCACCCGGACGACGACGGGCACGCGCACGGTCACGGCGACGGACATCACCATCACGGTCATGGACACCACCACGGGGGGCACGCGCACTCCCATGCGCACTGAACGGGACGGAGCACAGCACGACCTGCGGCACCACGGGGACGCCGAGGTCCGTGACGGCGGGGCGGGGCTGACCGACCTCGCGGTGAACGTGCGCGCGGACACGCCTCCGGCGTGGCTGCGGGAGGTGATCGCCGAGTCGCTGGGCGAGCTCGCGGCCTACCCGGACGGGCGGGCGGCGCGGGCCGCGGTGGCGGAGCGGCACGGGGTGCCGGCCGAGCGGGTGCTGCTGACGGCGGGGGCGGCGGAGGCGTTCGTGCTGCTCGCCCACGCCCTGAAGGTACGGCGGCCGGTCGTGGTGCACCCGCAGTTCACGGAGCCGGAGGCGGCGTTGCGAGCCGCCGGGCACGTGGTGGATCGGGTGCTGCTGCGGCAGGCGGACGGATTCCGGCTGGATCCGGCGCTGGTGCCGCAGGACGCGGACCTGGTGGTGATCGGGAATCCCACGAACCCCACGTCCGTCCTGCACCCGGCGTCGGTGATCGAGGAACTGGCCCGGCCGGGGCGGGTGTTGGTGGTCGACGAGGCGTTCATGGACGCGGTAGCCGGGGAACGGGAGGCACTGGCGGGCCGGACGGACGTGCCGGGCCTCGTGGTCCTGCGCAGCCTGACCAAGACCTGGGGTCTGGCGGGGCTGCGCATCGGCTACGTCCTGGCCGACCCCGGGACGATCGCGCAACTGGAGCGGGCGCAGCCGCTGTGGCCGGTGTCGACGCCGGCGCTCGCGGCGGCTCAGGCCTGCGTGTCGCCGCGGGCGCTGGCGGAGGCGGCGCACGCGGCGCACCGGGTGGCGGCGGACCGGGCGCATCTGGTGGCGGGGCTGCGGGAGTTCGGGCCGGACGGGCTGTATGTGGCGGAGCCGGCGGAGGGGCCGTTCGTGCTGGTCCGCCTGGTGCGGGCGGCTGCCGTGCGGCGGCATCTGCGGGACCTCGGCTTCGCGGTGCGCCGCGGGGACACGTTTCCGGGGCTGGACGAGGAGTGGCTGCGGCTGGCGGTACGGGACCGGGTGACGGTCAACCGCTTTCTGCAGGCGCTGGACCGGGCGGTGACGCTGGCACAGGCTGAGGGGGGCGGCGGGCACCAGGCCTGTCGCCCGCCCCGGGGCTAGGCTGGAAGAGCCCCGAGCAACAGCGTCGGAACCAGCGGTCTGTGCCGATGGGCGCCTCGCGGTCCCGGTGCCCGCACCAGTGAGGCCGAGCAGCATGCCCTGGAACCTGAGCGGGACCTATCTGGAGAGCTGCAACTGCGACGTGGTGTGCCCGTGCACCACCTCGGGTCTGACCGCGCCCGCCGACCACGAGCGCTGCCAGGTGACCTTCGCGTTCCACGTCGACCGCGGGGAGGTCGACGGCGTGGACGTGTCGGGCCGAAGCGTCGCCGTCTTCATCGACGCGCCCCAGGTCATGGCCGACGGTGGTTGGCAAGTGGCGCTGTATGTGGACGCGGCGGCCGACGACGGCCAGGCGGAGGCGCTGGGCAGGGTGTTCTCCGGGCAGGCGGGCGGGCCGATGGCGGCGCTCGTCCCCCTCGTCGGTGAGCTCCTCGGCGTGGAGCGCGTCCCCATCGACTACCGGGACGACGGACGCCGTCACGCGGTGCGCGTGGCCGACGCCATCGACATCGAGATCGAGGACCAGGTCGCCCCGCAGTTCGGCGTGGACGGCCCGGTGATGGGCCTGACCGGCGTCTTCCACCCGGTGAGCAGCACGCTCACGATCGCCCGCTCCACCCGTGCGACCGGCAGCGGGGTGTACGGCCGGTCATGGGAGTTCAGCGGCGGCAACGGGCACTCGGCGCCCTTCGCATGGTCCGCGTGACCGCCGGTCCGCTCGCCGGGCGCGACAGCATCGGCTCCACCGGACTGCTGCTGCTCGCGGCGGCGGCCGCCTGGGCCTGGGTGGTGGGGCGCGGGCGCGTCATGGGGAGCATGCCCGGGACGATGGGCCTGGATCTGCCCGCTTTCCTGCCTGTGTGGACGGTGATGTCGGCCGCGATGATGCTGCCCGCCACGGCGCCCGTCGCGTCCTTGTACGCGCGCACGATCCTTCGCCACCGGTTTGCGCGCTTGGTGGCTTTCACCGTCGGTTACCTGCTGGTGTGGGCCGGCGCCGGGCTGCCCGCCTTTGCGCTGGCGGCAGTGGCCGGCCGGGCGGCGGGCACGCATGCGGCCACCGCGACCGCGACCGCCGCCGTCGTCTTCGCGGCCAACGGCGTCTACCAGCTCACCCCCCTCAAGGACCGCTGCCTCGCCCGGTGCCGCTCGCCGATCGGGCTGATGCTGCGCTATGCGTCGTACCCGGGGCGGTCTCGCGATCTGCGCGCGGGAGTCCACCATGGCGCCTTCTGCCTGGGCTGCTGCTGGTCGCTCATAGCCCTGCTGGCGGCGTTCGGCCTGATGAACCTGTGGGCCATGGTGGGCTTGGCGGCCGTGCTGAGCGCCGAGAAGCTCGCCCCGGCGGGTCCGGTGGTGGCCCGGATCGTGGGGGTGGTCTCCCTCGCCCTGGCCATCGCCGTCGTCTGGGTCCCGAGCCTGGCCCCCGGACTGATCCGCAGCCCGATGTAAGCCGGCTGAAGGCAGACGCCGGGCCCTAGCCGACCACCCGTCCGTTGAGCACGACCCGCCGCGGTACCGCCAGCACCCGTACGTCCGCTCGTGGGTCCGTCTCGTACACCACGAGGTCGGCGGGGGCTCCCTCGTCCAGCGCGGGGCGCCCGAGCCAGGTCCGGGCGGCCCAGGTGGCTGCCGACAGGGCCTCGAGTGGCGGGATCCCGGCGGTCACCAGCTCGGCCACCTCGCCCGCGACCAGGCCGTGGGCCAGCCAGCCCCCGGCATCGGTGCCGACGTACACCGGGACACCGGCGTCGTACGCCGCCCGCACCATGTCGTAGCGCCGCTCGTACAGCCTGCGCATATGGGCCGACCAGCGGGGGAACTTCGACTCGCCACCGTCCGCCAGTCCCGGGAACGTCGCGATGTTCACCAGCGTCGGCACGATCGCGACCCCCCGCTCCGCGAACAGCGGGATCGTCTCCTCCGTCAGCCCCGTCGCGTGCTCGATGCAGTCGATGCCCGCCTCGACCAGGTCCCGCAGCGAGTCCTCGGCGAAGCAGTGCGCCGTGACCCGGGCACCCAGGCGGTGGGCCTCCGCGATCGCCGCCTCCACCGCCTCCCTCGGCCAGCAGGCCGACAGGTCCCCCACCTCACGGTCGATCCAGTCGCCCACCAGCTTCACCCAGCCGTCGCCGCGCCGTGCCTCCTGGGCGACGTAGGCGACCAGGTCGTCCGGCTCGATCTCCCAGGCGTAGTTGCGGATGTAGCGGCGCGTGCGCGCGATGTGCCGGCCGGCCCGGATGATCTTGGGAAGATCGTCCCGGTCGTCGATCCAGCGGGTGTCCGACGGGGAACCCGCGTCCCGGATCAGCAGCGTGCCCGCATCCCTGTCCGTCAGCGCCTGCTTCTCCGAGACGTCCTCGGGGACCGGGCCGTGCGCATCGAGGCCGACGTGGCAGTGCGCGTCGACCAGGCCGGGCAGCGCCCAGCCCTCGACGGTACGGACGTCGCGGGCCCCGGCGGGGCGGTCGTACGAGATCCGGCCGTCGACCACCCACAGCTCGTCGCGGACGTCCTCGGGCCCGACGAGCACCCGTCCCCTCACGTGCAGCACCGCGTGATCGCTCATGTACTGCACCTTAGTTGGCGTCCGCCTGCTACTGCTTCCGGCCGACCTGGTCGGAGGTCTCCTCCTCCACCTCGGCCCTCGCGGGGTCCAGGAGCCGGGAGAGGAAATGCCGGGTGCGCTCGTGGCTCGGGTCGCCGATGACCTGCTCGGGGGTGCCGTCCTCGACGATCAAGCCGCCGTCCATGAAGACGACCCGGTCGGCGACCTCGCGCGCGAAGGTCATCTCGTGGGTCACGACCATCATCGTCATGCCCTCCTGCGCCAGCCTGCGCATCACGGCGAGGACGTCGCCGACCAGCTCCGGGTCGAGCGCCGAGGTCGGCTCGTCGAACAGCATCACGTCGGGGCCCATGGCGAGGGCGCGGGCGATGGCGACGCGCTGCTGCTGGCCGCCGGAGAGGGAGGAGGGGTAGGCGTCCGCCTTCTCCGACAGACCGACCCGCTCCAGGTTCTCGGCGGCGATCTTCGCCGCCTCGGCCTTGTCCCGCTTGAGGACCCGGCGCTGCGGCAGCGTGAGGTTCTCGGTCACCGTGAGGTGCGGAAAGAGGTTGAACTGCTGGAACACCATGCCGATACGGCGGCGTACGGCGTCGATGTCCACATCCGGGTCGGTGACCTCGGTGCCGCCGACGAAGACCTGGCCCTTGGTGGGTTCCTCAAGGAGGTTGACGCAGCGCAGCAGGGTGGACTTGCCGGAGCCGGAGGGGCCGATGACGCAGACCACCTCGCCCTGGCCGATCTCCAGGTCGATGCCGCGCAGCACCTCGTTGTCACCGAAGGCCTTGTGCAGGTCGCGGATCGTGATCTCGGGGGTGCTGCTCACTTGGCGGCTCCCTGGGCCTTGGCCTCCATACGGCGGACGACGAAGCCGAGCGGGATCGTGACCAGGAGGTAGCACAGGCCGGCGACCAGGATCGGCGTGGAGTTGGCGGTCGTGCTGGCCAGGTCGCGGCCGAACTTGGACAGTTCGCGCTCCTCCAGCGTGACGCCGAGGAACAACACCAGCGAGGAGTCCTTGAAGAGCAGGACGAGTTCGTTGGTGAGCGGCGGGAGGATGATCCGGAAGGCCTGCGGGACGATGATGGAGATCATCGCGCGAGTGGGCGAGAAGCCCAGCGAACGCGCCGCCTCCATCTGACCCTTGGGCACGGCCTGGATGCCCGCGCGGATCGTCTCCGCCATGTACGCGGCCGACACCAGGCCGAGTGCGAGGGCGACCTTGCCGTACGTGCCACCGACGATCTCCGTGCCGGGGAAGGCGAGCGGCACGGCGACACCGACGAAGATGAAGATCAGCAGCGCGGGCAGGCCGCGGAAGATCTCGATGTAGATGCCGGCGACCCAGCGGTACGGACCGACGGACGACAGCCGCATCAGTGCGAGGAGCATGCCGAGCACCAGGCCGACGACGAAGCCGGACAGCGTGTACAGCACGGTGTTCTTCAGCGCCGGCGTGATGACGTCCGGGAACATCTGCCGGGCGATGTCCACCTGCGCGAACTGGTTCTGCAGCCGTCCCCAGTCCGCCGTGACCGCGAAGGCGATCACGGCGGCGACGAAGACGACGTACTGGACACCGCGCGACACCCTGCGCTTCTGGGTCCGGGTCAGCCCTTTCCCGCGGGGCTGCACGTCGGCCCTGGCCGTGTCCGTCGTGTCGGTCATGAGGCGGCGGGCGAGGCGACGGACGGGTTGTAGGGGCCGATCCACTGCTCGTACAGCTTCTTGTACGTGCCGTCGGCCTTCGCGTCCTTGATCGCCTTGTTGATGGCGGCGAGGAGCTTGGTGTTGCCCTTCTTCACCGTGAAGCCGTACTGCTCACCGGTGTTGATGTTGCCGGCCAGCTTGAAGGCGTCGGCGTTGGCCTTGTCCTTGAGCCAGCCCTGGACGACCGGGTAGTCGATGACGACCGCCTGGACCTGGCCGGTGCGCAGGCCGTTGAGGACGGCGTCGGAGGACTCGAAGGAGATCGGGTCGAAGCCCTGCTTCTTCGCGTAGTCCTCGCCGGTGGTCTGCGCCTGGGCGCCGAGCTTCCTGCCCTTGGCCTTGACGTCGGCCAGCGAGGTGATGCCGCTCTTCTTGTCGACCAGGAGGGCCTGGGTGGCGTCGAAGTAGGGGTCGGAGAAGTCGACGTGCTTCTTGCGCTCGGCGGTGATGGTCATGCCGGCCGCGGCGAGGTCGCACTGGCCGGAGTTGAGGAACGCGCCGGTCTTGAAGTTCTCGAACGGCGTGTCGACGACGGCCTGCTTCACCCCGAGGTCCTTGGCGACCAGGTCGATCATCGAGACGTCGAAGCCCTGCACCTTGCCGTTGATCTCCGACTGGAAGGGCGGGTAGGGCAGGTGGGTGCAGGTCGTGAGCTGACCGGCCTTGACGAGTTCCACCCCGCCGGCGGCCGACTTGCCGGCGCTGCCGCCGCTGCCGCTCGAGGTGCAGCCGGCCACGAGCAGCACGCCGGCCGTCGCGGTGGTGGCGGCCAGGATGCGGGCCCGGCGCCCGAAGAGCGTGTTCACGGAGGACCTCTCTGTGGGGAATCTCGACTTCCCCTGTGGGGGGATGAGCGGGTTCCGATTATAAGGAGCAGTTTGGGTTCCTCAAACCAAACCGATGGCTGGAGGGCCTTCTCACCTCAGAAGCGATCGGCAAACGGGTGACGACGGCCGCCGGTTACCCTCAAGACCGTCATCGACACCAACATCGACACCGCATCGACACCGACACCGACACCGACACCGTCGGCCTCCGCGAGCGAAGAGAGCACCGCCGTGACCCATCCCCTCCTGGGCCTCCCCCCGCTGAGCGCCGCCCGCTTCGCCTCGATCGAGGCCCGGGTGGCGCGGCTGCTGTCCACCGAGCAGGACGTCGTGATCATGCAGGGTGAGGCGCTGCTGCCGCTGGAGGGGGCGATCCGCGGGACCGCCGGGCCCGGGACGACGGCCCTGAACGTGATCACGGGGCCGTACGGGCAGACCTTCGGCGACTGGCTGCGGGACTGCGGGGCGACGGTGCACGACCTGGCGGTGCCGTTCCACACCGCGGTGACGGCGGAGCAAGTCCGTCAGGCGCTCGCCGAGCACCCGGAGACCGACTTCGTGTCGCTGGTGCACGCGGAGGCGGCGACCGGGAACACGAACCCGGTGGCGGAGATCGGGGCGGTGGTGCGGGAGCACGGCGCGCTCTTCTATCTGGACGCCGTGGCCTCGGTCGGCGCGGAGCCGGTGCTGCCGTACGCGTGGGGAGTGGACCTGTGCGTGATCGGGGCGCAGAAGGCGATGGGCGGGCCGGCGGGGGTGTCGGCGGTGTCGGTGAGCGAGCGGGCGTGGGCGCGGATGGCGGCGAACCCGAGGGCGCCGCGGCGGTCGTATCTGTCGCTGCTCGACTGGAAGGAGCGCTGGATCGACGGCGGGCGGAAGGCGCTGCTGCACGCTCCGGCGCAGCTGGAGATGCTGGCGCTCGAGGCGTGCCTGGAGCGGATCGAGGCGGAGGGGCTGGAGACGGTGATGGCCCGGCACCGGTCCGCGGCGGCGGCGACGCGGGCGGGGGCGGTCGCGCTCGGTGGCGGTCTGGAGCCGTATGTGTACCAGGCGTCGGAGGCGGCGCCGGTGGCCACGACGTTGCGGGCACCGTCCGGTGTCGGGGCGGCGGAGGTGGTCGCGCGGGCGCTGGAGTGTGACCCGGGGCTGCCGTTGGCCGCGGGCGGGGGTGCGCTGGCGAAGGAGATGATCCGGGTCAACCACTACGGGGCCGATGCGACGGCGGAGGCGGTTTCGGCGAGCCTGGCTGCGGTGGGGGCGGCGCTGGGGGAGCTCGGGGTGGATGTGGACGTGGAGCGGGCTCGGGGGGTGGTCGGGGAGGTGTGGGGCTAGAAGGCTGCTGAAAATCTTGGTTGTGGGGCTGTCCGGTCGTAGGCCGGGCGGCCCTTGCTTATGCGGTGGCCGGGGTGAGGTGCCAGCTGCC